>USLV01000112.1 GCA_900555705.1 uncultured Oscillospiraceae bacterium
CTTCGTCGGCAGCGTCAGATGTGTATAAGAGACAGGACTACATGCAGCAGACCGATCACTCCCGTTTTCCAGCTCATCTTACCGCTCCTCCCGTTTTACCGCCCGATGCCGAGATGGACGGCACACCCATCTCCAGCAATACAGACAATATATGCCAGGCGCCCTATTTCTTTTCATCTTCCTTGCTTTCGAGCGGAAAGAAAAAGTATAAAACCGCTATCGTCGACAGGATCATCAGCCATACCACGCCCAATCCGAGCCAGCGTGGAATAGCATAGATTCCACAAACCACAGCCCAAATCAGTGCAAGAAGAATCAAGGTTAATACCGGCCACATGCTATATATTTCAAATCCGTATTTCTTGTGACAGCGTTTGCATTTTGGATAGATCGCCGTCGCCGGTTTGAACGCCATCAACAATTTCTTCCAGAAGGGGATCGTATACTCCCCACAATTCGGACAACGCAGCCATTTCATGCCGCACACTCCTTTCGCTCCACCTGTTGATGAATGCATCGCGACCGGATCGTCTGACGGCTATATCTTATCATCTTCCATTCAATTATAGAGCGAAAAGGCATAAGAAGTCAAGCGTTTACATGAAAAAATGAGAGGCTTTCCCAAACAGCACCCCCCTTCCGGCTTGCATAAGCCGGAAGGGGGGTGTCACTCTCTTATTCACTCACCATCACAGTGCGGCAGAAAAAGGGTAATGGGAAAGTTACTCCCAGTTTTACCGCCCCTACACCGGCATATCCTGCTCCAGAATGGAGAAGTCCATTACGTATTTGTTATAGACCTTGACACGATAGTCCTCATGGAGCACTACCTCGGCATGCAGCATTGTTTCAGCATTGGGCCGGAAAACTTCCTCCGTCAGTGTATACCGAATCTGCACCAATCCCTGCTCCGTATAGTGCACGCTGTGAAATAACCTCGTGCTTTCTTCCAGTAAAAAGGCGTTATTTCCCCTGTACAGCCTCTGTGGATCCTCCTCTGCCGCCAGCATGTGGGCGAGTTGATCGTCGTATTGCGCCGCATCCCGCGCGTGGATATCGACATTCCGCAGATGGTTCCAGGCGTCGGGATTCTCGTCGGGGAACCAGTAGAGGCTGTGGGTATAATGACCCCCGTCGGCAAAGAAGACATAGAGCCGTCCGCCGCCCTCGAGCTTATAGATCGCATAGTACCGGCCGTCCTCCATCTGCCGTAGGCATTCGATCGGATAGGCCGCATGAAGATCTTGCACCCATTTCCGACGATTCATATAAAATGTAGGTGCCAACCACGAAAAATTCACATCATCGGACAGTTCCGAGAGTGACCAGGTGCGGGTGAGCAGCTCGTCACAGTCGGTCTCGTTGTCCACCAGCCAAACCGGAATTTGTTCGGAAGGCGATACCTCTCGGATCGTACTCCTGGTCGGCGGCTGTGTCGGCTCCTCCGGCCGACGGGTGGTGAACCGGGGCACCGGAGCGGTCGAGGTCTGCAGACCCGCCGCCTCCGGCAGGCCGGAGGTGGTGATCTCCGGATTGCGTGTCGTGGATACGCCGGATTCGCCCGCGATATCCGCCGTCGCGGTTGTGCTGTCGGAAATGGCTATCGCGGTCGTCGTGGCCATTCCCTTTCCCGTCGACACTGTCTCCCGCTGCACAGCGCTCTCGCTCCCTCTATTGCAGGCCGATATCATCCCCGCCGTCATCAGCAGAGCCAGTGCCAGACATAATCGTTTTCGAATGGTCATACTCCACTCATCCTCTCTCGCTCGGAACCGCTACCGCGAAATAGACGGTTCCCACATTGTAGTTACGCTTTGACCATTGCCATTCATAGGTAGACGGGTTGATCATACCCAGATTTTGCGACGCCTCCGACCCGATTTTATGGGACCATTCGCCATTGCTGTGCTGGAGCATGAAGTGGAAATCCTCTGTTTTGCCGTTATTCTGGGCAATCCGGAAGGCTATTTTATACTCCCGCTCGGAATGGACATACCCATTTTCCTCGATCTCCCGTATCGGTATGCCCAGCATTGCCGCCCTTTCTTTTACACCTCTGACCTCTTCCGCCAGATTCGCCGTCTGGTTGTCCGTAGTCGGCGATAGAAATTTACCATAATGCTTGAACGCATAGGCCATGCAGTTAGAGAATCCGTCGGCGTTTTTGGTATATGTCCCGCCATTTCCAACCGTTGAAGCCTTCTCGAAAACCCACTCCATACTCGAATAGCCCGTATAACTCCAAACCTGTATCACAGCGCCATCTGCACTGCTGGAATTGGTCACTTCCAGTCCCATGGCGGTGCTGCAGCCCGGGTACATCGCGCTGTAGTAGCTTGCCTTCGGTTGAATCCGGAAGGTGCCGTCCCCGCTGTTTTGCAGGCGGAAACGCTGGGCGTCTGTATCGTTGCTTCCATGTGCCCACATATTCTGGCCGTTGATATCGTAGGAACCGGACAAGTCCAGCCGCAGAGATGTGTTGCTCTGCGGAACAAGGCTACACCAACCCTCGCCGTGATGCACCAGCTTCCACTGCTGTGCGGGGGACCCGGAGAAGGTCTGCTGCGTCACATCCTCGGAACGACCAGCAGCCTGCATATATTTGCCGGTTCCGTAATTGCGGATATAGTAGACCGAATTGGCCGTAATCCCGGCGGGCAGCACCGCCTTCGTCGTATAAGAGACGGTCAGCACCGGCGCGCGGGCCGCCTCTCCATCGGAGGAGACGACGGAATTATAATCCTGTACAGCGTGACTGGTGTAGGTCAAGTAGACGCCGTAATCGGGATATTCGCCCTCCTGCCAATTTTTCACCAGATTGGTGACATTGAAGGTATAGTTATCGATATAGCCATTCACATAATTGGCGGCGGATTCCGCGACATTGGTCTGCCAGGAGGCCACGCCCGGACAGGCGCTGAAGGTAACATTTTCTGACCAGTAATCCGTAACCCGCCAGAGTGCCCCGCGCGAGCCGGTGTTCTGGCCGGAGCGGAAGGTGAACTTCATCGTGGCGCCTGTGACCGAAGAGTTCTGGGGGAGTGTCTGCATCAGCGTATCAAACCGAATCAGAGAGAACAACAGATAGTTGCCGGTTTTGCCAAATCGCATATAGTTAAGTGTACCATACGAGGATGTTTGATATTGCTGGTGTACATAAGTATCGGTCACATACGACGCGCCGTTACTGATGTTGGGGTCAATCGTGACCGGGTAGGTCGTCTCCGGGTCGTTCAGGAAGTCCGCCGATACCACGGAGGTAATCCGGTAGCCACCGTCCTCCAGCGGCGTAAGCTCATACCGGCAATCCTCTGTATAATGCCGGTGATCCCCCTGCGGAGCATCCGCTTCTGTATCAATCACACAGGAATCGTATACATAGAGCGGGGAGAGCGTATAGTCCGCCGCTTGTTCCGTATCATCCGAGCGGACAATGAAGATTGTCGTCCCATCCTCCGAGAGAACCGGGCGGTGTGTATCCGACCGAAACAGGAAATCGAAACGGTTTTTCCCAATGTTTTTTTCCAGAATGATATTTTCCTTCACACCGGTGGCCGTGTTGATATATTCCAGCAAGGTATGCTCGCCGAAAGCCGCAGGATAGGTGATCCGGCCATCGCCATCCGCTGTCTGGTCGACCGTTCCATCGTCAAACGTCTGCTCCGCAGACGGCCAGACCGCCATGGTGAAATCCCCATCCATATCCAGACCGGTATCCGGCTGCTTCGCATAGCGAAGGGAGAAGCTGTTGGCGGTGTTACGCCAGGCATAGCCGGTGAACAGTGCGGACAGGGAGGATTCCGCCGTCATGGAGGTGTCAATAAATGCGGTCTCCCCCGCCTCGGTTTCATAACGGACGGGAGCGGCAAACACATGCGCCGTCCCATTTCCCTCGCTATCCTCTACACGGATACTGCTGGGATCATCCGTATCCACAATCCTGAGCGGCGGCGCAGCCGTACGCCGGGCCTGTGTATCGTTGGCCGGCGCAGCATCCAGATGGAGCAGATTTCGAATATTGGCCGGAACCGCATCCAACGCAATAAAGCCGGAGCTGTCGGCCGTATCCTCTGTGTCGGCGGCAGAAATACCCGGTACAGCACAGGCCAGCATGGCGATTATGGCAAGCAGACTGAGAAAACGACAAGACTTTCTGTGTCCCATGTTCAAAACAACCTCTCTTTTATTCTCTGTATACCGATATATGCAGGAACAAATGCGTTGCCTGGACAGGAAAACCATCAAAGATATCGCCCTTCTCAGTGCATGGGACTCATCTCCTCATCTATATTGCCTACTATCTACAATTTCATTATAGACATAGGAATGTGGAGAGTCAACACTTTTCGAAAAAATATGAAATCCTCATCCAAACAGCAACCCCCTCCCGGTTTATGCAAGCTGGGAGGGGGTTGTCGTTCTCTTATTCGCTTATTCGCTCACCATCACGGTGATGGCGGCTGTGATACCGGCGTGCAGCCGGATTTCGGCCTCATAGGAGCCGAACGCCTTGATATCCGTCATCGAGATTTTGCGCTTGTCGACCTCGATTTTATACTGCGTTTTCAGCGCCTCGGCAACCTCCTTGGTCGTGACGGCGCCGAAGAGACGGCCGCCCTGCCCCGCCTTCGCGGTCAGCTTCAGCGTCTTGCCATTGCAAGGGCGCTGATGTCAGAGCCAAAGTTTGTGTTGGCTGACGAGCCTGTTTCGGCACTTGATGTTTCTGTTCAAGCTCAGATACTTAATCTGATGATAGACCTTAAAGAAAATCTTGGTCAGACTATGCTTTTTATTTCACATGACTTGAATGTTGTCCGTCATCTTTGCGACAGAGTAGCTGTTGTGTATCTTGGCGTTATCGTTGAAATGGGCCCTATAGATGAGGTGTATTCAAACGTTATGCACCCATATACGCAGGCGCTTATTTCGGCAAAGCCAAAGGAACATCCGCTTCAGCAAAAGGAGCAGATAATCCTTAAAGGTGATATCCCTACTGCCATAGACGTGCCCGAGGGTTGTCGGTTTGCTTCAAGGTGCAGCCGTTACAAGCATGGTTTGTGCGACCACAGAACACCAAAACTCAAGGATATGGGCAACGGACCTGTCTCTTATACACATCTCCGAGCCCACGAGACCTCTCTACATCTCGT
>USLV01000113.1 GCA_900555705.1 uncultured Oscillospiraceae bacterium
GTGGTCGCCCTCGGCGGCGACGGGACGATCATCCATGTCGCCAAGCGCGCCGCCGTCTGTGGCCGGGCGGTGCTCGGGATCAACTGCGGTCAGCTCGGCTTCATGGCCGGGCTGGAGACGGATGAGCTCGACCGGCTGGACGGGCTGCTCGACGGCCGCTACCGGATCGAGACGCGGATGATGCTGGACATCCGGCACGAGTCCCCGGCGGGGAACGAGACCTTCCACGCGCTCAACGAGGCGGTTGTCTCGCGCGGCGACCTGTCGCGGATGGTGGAGCTGGAGATCGAGAACCACAGCCAGCCGGTGGTGCGCTACCGCGCCGACGGCGTCATCGTCGCGACGCCGACCGGCTCGACAGCCTATTCGCTGTCGGCGGGCGGGCCGGTTGTTGACCCGGCGGTCGACTGTCTGCTGCTGACGCCGATCTGTCCCCATTCGCTGCATTCCCGGCCCTATATCTTCGGCGCGGACGCCGCCCTCTCGATCCGCGCCCGCCAGCGTGGCCGCTATGCCTTCCTGACGGTGGACGGAGAGGAGGGGACGGCGCTTGCCCCGGAGGACCGGGTCGTCGTCACACGCAGCGCGCTGTCCGCCCGGCTGATCCAGATGAAGAGCCGGGCGTTCCATGAGGTACTGAGCCAGAAATTGCTGGATCGCTAGGAGGAATCCGCATGAAGACGAGGCGACACGCCAAAATTCTCGAAATCATCCGCAGCACTCCTGTCAATACACAGGAGGAGCTGCTCGGCCGCCTGCACGAGGCGGGCTTCAGCGTCACGCAGGCAACGGTCTCGCGCGATATCCGGGAGCTGCGACTGATCAAGACGCTCGGCCCGGACGGCAGCTACCGCTATTCGACCGTCCGCCAGGAGAGCGACGAAATCTCGACGCAGTTCCATTCGCTGTTCGGCGATGCGGTTCGGAGCGTGGACTATGCCGGGAATATCGTCGTCGTGCGCTGCCTGACCGGCATGGCGCAGGCGGTCTGCGCGGCGATGGATTCGCTGCACTGGGAGACGATTGTCGGGACACTGGCCGGAGACGATACATTTATCTGCATCACCAAGGAGGAGAGCCAGTCGGTCGGGCTGGTGACTGAACTGAAAAAGCTCATCAAAAACTGAGACGGGCAGGGACGACGCTATGCTGCAACAACTGCACATCGAGAATATTGCCGTGATCGAACGGGCGGAGCTCTCGCTGGACGAGGGCTTCAACGTGCTGACCGGCGAGACCGGTGCGGGCAAATCCATCATCATCGACTCGCTGAACGCCGTGCTCGGAGAGCGGGTCAGCCGCGAGCTGGTGCGGACCGGCAGCGGCGGCGCGGTGGTGACGGCGCTGTTTGCCGAGCTGTCCGCGCCGGTTGCCGAAGCGCTGGCTGCGCTCGGCTGTGAGCCGGACGAGGATGGACTGCTGCTGCTCGAGCGGCGGATCGCCCCGGATGGAAAGAGCGTCTGCCGGATCGGCGGTCGGCCGGTAACCGCCGCCATATTGCGGAGTGCCGGGCGGCTGCTCGTCAATATCCACGGCCAGCACGAGAATCAGGCGCTGCTGCATGCCGAGCGCCATGTCGGCTATCTCGACCGCCTTGGCGGGCTGCTGCCGCTGCTCGCGGACTATGCGGAGGAATGGCGTGCATGGCGCACGCTCCGGCAGTCGCTCGAGGCGGCGGATATGGACGAGACGATGAAGGCGCGGCGGATGGATCTGCTCCGCTACCAGATCGAGGAGATCGAGCAGGCGGAGCTGCGCGCCGGGGAGGAGGAGGCGCTGCTCGCGCGGCGGACGCTGTTCCGCAACGCGGAGCGGATCGCCCGTTCGGTTGCGGGCGCCCGGGCGCTGCTGTTCGGCGACGACGATCGCGAGGGGGCGCTCTCCTCGCTCTCCTCCGCCGTTTCCGAATTGCAGGACGCGGGCCGCTATATGGAACCGCTCGCCGGGCTCGCCGCCCGGACGCAGGAGCTGTTCTATGAGCTGGAGGAATGCGCCGGGGAGCTGCGCGGCCACGCCGACGAGCTGGACTTCGACGCCGAGGAACGGGATCAGGTCGAGGCGCGGCTGGATCTGATCCACCGCCTGACCGCGAAATACGGCGCGGACACCGGCGAGGTGCTCGCCTTCCTCGACCGGTGCCGGGAGGAGCTCGCCTCGATCGAACATGCGGATGAACACATCGCCCGCCTGACGGCTGCCGCTGCCGAGGCGGAGGAGAAGACAGCTGCCGCCGCGGCCCGACTGACCGCCGCCCGGCAACAGGCGGCGGAGCGGCTGACCGCCGCCGTGAGCGAGCAGCTCCGCGCGCTGGATATGCCGCGGGTGCGGCTGGAGGTGTCGATCCGGCCGACGGCGATGCGGGAGAACGGCGCGGATGAGGTCGAGTTCCTGATCTCCGCGAATCCCGGCGAGCCCGCGAAACCGATTGCGAAGATCGCCTCCGGCGGCGAGCTCTCGCGGATCATGCTCGCGATCCAGAGCGTGCTCGCGGATGTCGACGACCTCGACACACTGGTGTTCGACGAGGTGGACGCGGGCATCAGCGGCCGCGCCGCCCTGAAGGTCGGGGTGCAGCTCCGCCAGACCGCGACCGGCCTCTCGGGCAGTCGGCGGCGCCAGGTGCTCTGCGTGACCCACCTCGCGCAGATCGCGGCGCAGGCCCACCACCATCTGCTGATCGAGAAATCCGTCCGGAAGGATCGGACGTATACGGAGGTTCGTCCGCTCGACGAGCCGGGCCGGGAGCAGGAGCTCGCCCGGATCATCAGCGGCGAGGTGACGGCGGCCGGGCTCGAGGCCGCGCGGGAGATGCGGGCGGCCGTATCGCGGTTGACCGGAGTGGGAGAGACGGAATAGCATGAAATCGTTTGTGCGACATATCCGACATTTGAAACCGGGACAGATTCTGACCCTCGGCTTTCTCGCCGTGATCCTGACCGGCGCGTTACTGCTGATGCTGCCTGTCGCGACGGTGGAGGGGAAATCGGTCGGTTTCCTCGAGGCACTGTTCACGGCGACCTCGGCGGTCTGTGTGACCGGACTGACGGTTGTCAACACGGGCCTTGTCTATTCGCTGTTCGGCCAGTCGGTGATCCTCGGGTTGATTCAGATCGGCGGCCTGGGGTTCATGACGGTGGCGGCGCTGGTTTTCCTGATGCTCGGGAAGCGGATCTCGCTGCGGGAGCGGGTGCTGATCCAGGAATCCTTCAACGCGGATTCTCTGCAGGGAGTGGTCCGGCTGGTGAAGCAGGCGGTCGCGGTCACCTTTGTGGTCGAGGGGATCGCGGCGATTGTCCTGTCGCTGCGCCTGATCCCGCGGTATGGCTTCGGCCGCGGGCTGTTCAACAGCGTGTTCCTTGCAATCTCGGCCTTCTGCAACGCGGGCTTTGACCTTTTCGGACATTTCTCCAGCCTGACCGCGTTTCAAAATGAACCGTTGGTGCTGCTGACCATCAGCGCGCTGATTGTGCTGGGCGGTACGGGGTTCGCTGTGCTGGGCGAGGTCACCCGTCAGCGATTCCAGTGGCGAGAATTGTCGCTCCACAGCCGATTGGTGCTGGGCATGACGGGCGTGCTGCTTTTGATGGGGATGACGTTCTTCTGCCTGACCGAGTGGCGCAATCCGGCGACGCTTGGCGGCATTTCCGGCGCGGGAAATAAACTCGTAAACGCCCTCATGCAGTCCACAACGATGCGCACGGCAGGCTTCAACTCGGTTGACCTCGCGTCCATGCGACAGTCCAGCAAGCTGATGAGCATCATCCTGATGTTCATCGGCGCGTCGCCCGCTTCCACTGGCGGCGGCGTGAAAACGACAACCGTTGCGGTGCTGGCGCTGACGGTCTGGTCGGTCATCCGCGGCGACGCGCCAGCTGCACGTCCGCGTCGCCGCGTTCCGCCGGGGCTGATTCGCCGTGCGCTGGCAATTGTGAGTATCTCGCTGGCGATGGCGCTGGGCGGCACGATGCTGCTGACGCTGTTGGAAGGCGACGGACAGCCGTTCCTCGACATGATGTTTGAGGCGTTCTCCGCGATGGCAACGGTCGGCGTGTCCAGCGCCGGAACGCCAAACTTATCGGCGGGCAGCAAAACCGTGCTGGCACTGATGATGTTCTTCGGGCGTGTCGGTCCGCTGACGATGGCAAGCGCGTTGGCGAGCCGGCAGAATCGCAATGCGTCAAAGATTCGCTACCCGGAGGAAGAGATTACGATTGGGTGACAATTCAGACGCGAAAACGCACTTTTCGATCAGAAATGCTGGAAAAATCGGGGATTTTTTGCTATACTGACGGTAATCCCGATGAAGAACGAAAGGAGCGAGAAATATGACGAAGAAGCCGATTACTCCTGTGCTGGCGATGCTGCTGACGCTGGTCGTCTTGGTGCACGCCGCAGTGCTGCTGGTGCAGCAGGAAACGGCGTGGTGGCTGGTGATGGACGCGGCGTGCGGCGTCATCAGCCTTGGCATGGGTGCAATGTGGCTGTTCTGCCGGAAGCGCGGCGGAAAGAAAACTCTGTGGAAAATCGTACTGGGTCTGATTGTCGTGCAGATGCTGACGACAGTTGCGCTGCAATTTGTCCCGATTGAGCAGAATCGGTATCAGCTGCTTTTCTGGGGATTCATGTCTGCCATCCAGTGCGCACTTGTGAACGACATGCGAGAAAATTCGCCAGCGTCTGTGCCGCTGAGCATGAGCCATTCGATGATGCTCCTGACCAAAATCATATTCGGCCTGGAAACTGCTGTGCTGATTTTTGCCGTGGGGATGCTGATTTGCTATGGTGAAAGGAGCTTCTATCAGGCGATGGAACTGATGGGGCTGTGCGTGATGGTCATGGCTCAATCAATTCTGGAAATGAAGCAGAATGAAGCGGCGGAAGCCCTGAAGCGCAACGAGGACGTGGAAAATCAGCAGAAGTTGACGCAGGCGGGACACGAATGAGGGAAGTGTCATGCAGGAATGACCCATCAGGCGCATACACTGTCCTGCACGCCGTCCCCTCAATCAACACGCGGGCGTTGTATGCAGAAGTCACCAACTCAATCGCGAAAAAGGGAGTCCAGAGGGTCGAAGACCCTTTGGCGG
>USLV01000114.1 GCA_900555705.1 uncultured Oscillospiraceae bacterium
GTCTGAGACATCCAAAACCGGGCGGCAGTCCCCTTGGGGATCGTCGCCCGGTTTCCGGAATTGTTATGGTTTCAGCCGTCCTTCTGCATTGCGCAGCAGGTTGAACAGCGACGAAGCAAACAGCGGATAATCGCGAGAGATGGCATCCGGCAGGACAGAGGGAGCCCGTTCGGTGTCCAGTCCCGGTTCTCCATCCACAGTGCGTCCCGCAGCCAGCTCGCCGATTCTGGCCGCCGCCACGGCCATCTCTCCCGAGAGGGCAGGCTGGAACAGATAGCCCGGCACCGAGAACATCGCTTCCGGATTTTTCGGATTCGAGCCATAGAGCAGCCGGAAAACAGCATAGACAGCCATCGACAGATAGGCGGATACCTCGGTCGTCAGCGCTTTGTTGTTGCATCGCTGGAGCAGGTCGAACAGGATGTTGACCGAGTTCAGCACCAGCTTCTTGTTCAGCACCGGTAACACACTGCCACGCATCTGGTTTTCCTTCGCAGTTGGATCCGTCTCCGGAATCTCCTCGACCGCGATGACCGCGCCGGTCTTGTCGGCGGTTCGTCCGAGCAGATAGTCGCAGGACACGCCGTAATAATCGGCGGCGCGGACAACGAAATCGAGCCCGCATTCGCGGATGCCCTTTTCATAGTGCGACAGCAGCGCCTGAGAAACCAACAGTTCGCCAGCCACCTGCTTCTGGCTGATGCCGCGTTCCTTTCGCAGCAGGGTCAGGATTCTCGGAAAAGCGGTGTTCATGCAGTCCCCTCCATGCCGCCCGATGCGGCAATACCAACAATTCCGCATAAAAATCCACGGGACGGGCCACCCGCCCCGCTGTCTTATACGGTATGTTTAATATTATAGCGATATGGATACCATTTGTAAAGTGTCAAATTGTGATTTTTAGGAGGCGTTTTTGGTGAAAACATACAAAATCCATCTGTTGCGGCAGGGACAGACCATGGCCAACGAAGAGGGCATCTATATCGGCTCCACAGACCTCCCCCTTTCGCCGGGCGGTCTTTCCGAGTTGCTCGAGATGAAACGGGTCTATACCTATCCCGGCGCCGCCCGCTTTTTTTGCAGTCCGCTGCAACGATGTCGCCAGACGCTGGAGGTGCTCTATCCCGGATGTCGCCCGGAGATCGTTCCCGGTCTCGCAGAATGTCATTTCGGGGAATGGGAGGGACGCAGCATCGCTGAGCTCAAGCAACGGGAGGACTTCCTCCTCTGGATGAGCGGCAACCATCAGGCGTTCATTCCCGGCGGCGAGGACAGCGCCGTGTTTCAAAAGCGGGTGATGGCCGCCTTTGAGGGCGTAGTCGCGGAGCTGATGCGCAGCGGCGAGACCGAGGCGGTTGTCTGCACCCACGGCGGTGTGATCATGTTGATTATGGCGGCCTACGGCCTGCCAAAACTGGATATGAAGCAATGGGTTACCGGCGCAGGTTGCGGTTTCACCCTCCGCATCACCCCCTCGGTCTGGACCCGCGAGCCGGTCGCGGAGGCGCTCTGTGCCATCCCCTGGCAGGAGGAGGCCTGAGAACCAGGCTTTCCCGGGGAATATGGTGCAACCAACTTTAAGAAAGAAAACATCCGCCGAGTCGCTGAAACCCGGCGGACGTTGTTACAGCATGGATGGAAAAAATTTAAAATGCCAACAGCTTAACACCCTGCCGCTCATCCCACCATCCCAGGCAGGAAATCAATAGTCTCTCTTCGTTTGGAGCCATCTAACCAAATTTTGAAATTAAGATGGTGCGTAGTATAACCATAGCCCTCAAAGATTTTTAAGTCTGAAACTGGGAAATAGGTAAACATGACGGTCTTGTCGGCATCATCCTCAATCGACTGGCGGTAGAGAATCCCATCATCTGCAGTATAATACATGTACTCTCCAGCTAAATTAAAACAGCATGACTCTAAGGCAGCAACCATGTTCACGTCGGAACCGTCGAGTTCCATCTGCCACAGATTATAGGTCTCGGATATACCGTCTATTTCTCGTAACGACACAAAGTATATCCGGTCACGGTAGACGCAAAAACCTGTGGGCACCGGCACTTCGTTCGCGCCCGTACCGGGAATACAAACAGGAACGGCATCTCCCCCATCCAGCGAAATACGGTAAATGCCATTATCACGGGGATCCAGATAATAACAGTCATTGCCATACAGTTTAAATTGCAGATAATCAGAAGAATGCTCTTCAGCAGAGTCGATACAGGTCACCATCGTGATCTGTTCGTCCTGCAGCCTTTGAATAACATACCCCTTATTTTGGATATATTCGCTGAAATAGAGGGTATCCCCAGAAGCCTGCAGTTCACCCAAATGACCCTCCCGCACCAGAACAGGGTGTTCGGTTGCTGTCTCTCGATATAACTGATCTGCCCTTTCCCAATGATGATGCTCATAAACAATATCTACGTTGATATACCAACATACCTCTCCCTGATCTCCAACAATCACCAAATCGGATCGCAATTTATAACCGCTGGTATTATTAAGATATCCGTTTAGAGTTGAATCAATGGCCTCAAACTCTTCCTGGCTCTCCGTCGGTTTCTCCGCCGTCATTGTCGTCTGGGTAACCGGCGTTTCCGGCTCACTTGATGCAGGGCTTTCCTCACTCCCGCAACCGGCTGCGAATATCATAGCAAACAGTGTTACCAATATAAGGCATTTGCGCATGACCGTAATCCCTCCTTATCCAACTCATTCGCCAATTTATCTAATGGATATGTCCCTTGTGCAATCACCTTTTGAGGATTCAAACAGATTCTGCAAATTTTTTCTACATATAATACTTTATGGCAGTAACCGCCCGATGCCATCCTATTATCGCCATTATAATTCTTGACAGCATCATAAAGATCGGTATGATATGCCTTGTTTTGAAGATAGGTTAGCAATCTGGCAGCCCCACAGATACTCAATTCAACGGTTATTTTATCATATTGCCACTGCCCATTTTTATAAATGGTATCATACAATCCTAGGTGGCAATTATCTTTTAGAACTACCTTGGCCACATCGGTTATCGCCATACAATTTCGATTGGGACTACCGTTTGCGTTCCTATCCAAATTATATCCCATACATCATGGGTTGTTGTATAGACCGACTCTTATTCTCACGGATGTCTGGCTTTGTTATTGTCGACTCTTCTTTGGCCAGCTCAGTGGATTCCATCTCATCTTTTGTAACTGCGTCTGACAACAATGCATCTGTCGATTGCTTAAACTGTTCAAACTGGCCAGTCACTTCTACATATTGCTGTTCAGTTAATACCTCTGCCTCTCCCGCAATCAAATCACCGGATAGGTAGGTCTCTGTTAGAGTGTTATCGATATCCTTCCATTCGCCGTCCTTCTCATAGTGGACCGATTCATTATATATGACCGCCACATAAGACCCATCAGAAAGACGAAAGTGCTTGACATTAGATTCACGTTTGGTGATGTCTTCCTCAAGGATAGATGCTATTGCTTTTTCGTGATTACCTGAAAACGCTTCCACAAATGATTTCTCATAATTGACGCCTCCTCAACTTAAATGATCGATACTTTCCCAACCGAAAAGCATCATTAAAATTATACTATATTTTTTTATATCTTCAATATATTTTATTGAATTATGTACAATTTGTTCACTTGTATAATTTACAAATAGAAAATTCATGAAAAATAACGAAATGATTCATATAAGAGCGGCGAACTTGAATGTTTGACTATATTGAGGCCACCGTCGATGAATTGAAGTAATTTGAGTAAATAGCCACCGGCGTAGCCGGTGGCTTTGCAAAGACGCCTGAAAGGCTCTGATACTAGCAGCGCCTACAGGCGCTTTTGCGGCCTGACACCTGCGAAGGGATTGCTACTTGCTACCCGTAAACGGGTCTGTGTATTCCCTAAGTGTCAATTGATCGTGAAGCTCATCTTCCTTCAGCTGATTTTGTATGTACTCTGCAATCTTCTTTGTGTTCTTCACAACTGTATCCACATAATATCCTCGGCACCAGAAACTCCGGTTCCCATATTTGTGTTTCAAATTCCCGTGTCTCTCTTGGATGAGAATACTGTTCTTTCCTTTGAGAAACCCCATGAATCCTGCTACACTTTCTTTTGGCGGTATTTCTACGAACATGTATATATCCGGGCATATTTATGCTTCTATAATATGGATCCCTTTCCAATCACACAATTCCCGTAGAATTTTCCCGATCTCCGTCTTGTGTTCTCCGTAAAATATCTTTCACCCATATTTCGATGCAAACACAATATGGTACTCGCAGTTCCACGTGGTATGTGCGCCATCTGAATATCCTTCTTTTGGCATTATGCAGTTGTCAGGCCGCAGTTTTATCTTACCAAAAGGAATTTTTCTTTTCTATTGATCACAGCCTGTCCGTTCCATACAGCATCTCAGCCGGAACAGCAGGGAACTACACCCGATCGAAATGGTGTTTCTCTTTTCATAGACGCTATATGACCCGGACGGCAGTCCCGTTCAGAGCGATCGGGCCGGGATCGGTGCAGAGCGGAAATGTCGCTCCTGTCCTTCGTTTGCATCGTCATATCTTTCCCGTCTCGCGCAGCCAGCAGACTGTCTCCGCCAGCGTATCCCGGAGCGGCCGCAGCTGAAAATCGGACGGCGCGTCCCATCCGTTCGGTATCCGTCCCGACAGTGTCGGACAGGCGATCGCCGGTCGCGGTTGCTCCAAATGGAACCGCTGCATCGATTCCGACAGCCATGCCGTCCAACGGCTCCAGCCAGGCGATCGGAGCAGCGGCACATCCTCTCGATCCGTCAGCAGCCGCAGCATCTCGAACAGCGCTGCCGCCTCTGTGCAGTGCCCCGTCAGAATGGTTCGCTCCTCCGCCGTCTCACAGCAGGTGAGGGCCATCCGGGCCGCGTCCGCTGCGTCCACAATCGCATATTCCCCACGCACAGCCGCGCGCAGCTCACCGCGGCAGTAGTCACCGATTGTACGCGTCAGTGGGCTCAATCCACCCATAGAAGGACCGATGACATCCCCGATATACAGCACCGATGCATCCAACCCTCTTCCAATCGCCTCCAG
>USLV01000115.1 GCA_900555705.1 uncultured Oscillospiraceae bacterium
AAGCCGGTGAAGACCACCAGCTTGTCCCGCGGGATTTCCAGATCAATATTTTTCAGGTTGTGCTCCTTGGCACCCTTGATAATCAGCTTACTGTTCATGGGGTTCCTGCCTTTCCATGCGGCGCGGCCGCGTGCATTACTTTTTCAGCTCCTCAATCCGGTCGCGCAGATAGGCCGCGTGTTCGAATTCCAACAGCTTGGCCGCCGCTTTCATCTCACGCGTCAGCTCCTCGATCAGTTTCATGCGCTCCAGCCGCGTGAGCTGCTTCGCCGGTTTGGTGCTCTTCTCCTTTTTGTTTTTGTTGGTGATCTCAATCACCTCGCGGACATCCTTGACAATCGTCTTCGGCACAATGCCATGCTGCTCGTTATAGGCCATCTGAATGGCACGACGGCGATTGGTCTCGCTGATCGCCCTCTCCATGGAAGGAGTGACGCTGTCCGCATACATGATGACCTGCCCGCCGGCGTTCCGCGCTGCACGGCCGATTGTCTGGACAAGCGAGGTCTCGGAGCGCAGAAAGCCCTCCTTATCGGCATCCAGGATCGCCACCAGCGACACCTCCGGGATATCCAGTCCCTCCCGCAGCAGGTTGATGCCGACCAGCACGTCGAACTCGCCGAGTCGGAGATCGCGGATGATCTCCATCCGCTCCATCGTGTCCACATCGTGATGCATATATCGTACGCGGATACCGGCATTTTCGAAGAAGGAAGTCAGATCCTCCGCCATTTTTTTGGTCAGCGTCGTGACCAGTACACGCTCCTGCCGTTCGGTCCGAAGGCGGATTTCCTCCATCAGATCATCAATCTGCCCTTCCACCGGCTTGACTGTGATCTCCGGATCGACCAGTCCGGTCGGTCGAATGACCTGCTCCACAATCTGTGTGCTGTGGTCGCGCTCAAAGTCTCCCGGCGTGGCGCTGACGAACACCGCCTGATGCACGTGAGCATAGAATTCATCGAAATTGAGCGGCCGGTTATCATAGGAGCTCGGCAACCGAAAGCCATAGTCAACCAGACTCTGCTTCCGCGAAAAATCGCCTCCGAACATGCCGCGTACCTGCGGCAGCATGACATGGGATTCATCCACAAACAGCAGAAAATCATCCGGGAAATAATCGAGCAGTGTGCAGGGGGTAGAACCCGGTGCGCGACCGGAAAGGACGCGCGAATAGTTCTCAATCCCCTTGCAGACGCCGATCTCCTGCAACATCTCAATATCGTAGCGGGTGCGCTGCAAAATACGCTGCGCCTCCAGCAGCTTGCCCTCGCTCTTGAAATATTCCACGCGCTCCGCAAGTTCCCGCTCAATCTCACCGATTGCATCCTGCATCTTCTCCGGCGGCACGATATAGTGCGAGGCCGGATAAATCGCCACGTGGTTGACCACGCCCTTCAGCTCGCCTGTCAGCGGCTGAATCTCACTGATCCGGTCGATCTCGTCCCCGAAGAATTCCACACGGATGACCGTATCGCCGGCATAGGCGGGATAGATCTCCACGACATCTCCACGGACACGGAACTTATTCCGCACAAAGTTGATGTCGTTTCGTTCATATTGCAGCTCCACCAGCTTTGCCAGCAGCTCATCCCGCGGCTTGGTCATACCGGGCCGCAGCGAAATCACCATACTGCGGTAGTCAATCGGGTCGCCAAGGCTGTAGATGCAGGAGACGCTGGCCACGATGATGACATCCCGACGCTCCGAGAGTGCGGAGGTCGCAGAATGGCGCAGCTTGTCGATCTCGTCGTTGATCGCCGAATCCTTCTCGATATAGGTGTCCGTCGAGGCGATATAGGCCTCCGGCTGATAGTAGTCATAATAGGACACAAAGTATTCCACCGCGGAATGCGGGAAAAATTCGCGGAACTCCGTACAAAGCTGCGCGGCCAGCGTCTTGTTATGCGCCAGTACCAGTGTCGGGCGCTGCACCTGCGCAATGATATTCGCCATGGTAAAGGTTTTGCCGGAACCTGTAACACCGAGCAGTGTCTGCTCCTTATCCCCTCTCCGGATTCCCTCCACCAGCTTGGCAATCGCCTCCGGCTGGTCGCCAGTCGGTTTATAGGGTGAGACCAGTTGAAACAATTCCGGATGATTTTGTTCATTCATAGCTGCTTTCTCCCATTAACAGTGACTGGCGATCACCAGCACAATACGGAACATACGTTTGCATCTGCTATCATACTGCATATTCCGCTGTTTGTCAATAATCTTTAGTATAGCACAAACGTGCGGTTTTTACAATTTCTCCGTTGATTTCCGTCAAAAAAACGATGAGGCAATGACACGCCGCGTGTGGAGTATACTCTCCAGCAGCATCCATACCTCACCGTTTTATGAATAGGCGTTCAGGGCGTGTCGTCTGCGTCGGACGCTGTCTCCGCCAGATAGTCCGCCAGAATATCAGCACTGCACCGTATCAGCTCGCCGCAGGGGCGCTTTTTGTAGTAGGCGGCTGTGCGTGCCTCCGGCGTCGGCTCAGAGGGACCCTTACTAAGCCCGAGCAGCTCATGACAGACGATCGAGCCGTTTTGTGCCCGGAACTCCCCCGCCAATCGCTGTACCTGGACATACAGTTCCCGTTTCTTTTCCGGCGCCTTTGGATCGCTATAACCTCGCAGCATACCAAGCGCGAGCAGCATGCCGGATACCGCACCGCAGACCTCCCGCATTCGCCCCATACCGCCGCCGAACGGAGAGGCGAGCTGTACCACCGTTTCAAACGGCAGTCCCATCTCCTCTGCAAAGACACCGGCGACCGACTGAGCGCAATTATAGCCCTGTTCAAACAACGCCTTTGCCTGCTCTCCCTTTTGTCCCATATCCTTCAGTTCCCCCGTTCCAGGCTGATCTCATTGAACTTGTTCAACAGCACATCCATATCCGCCGTCGCTTTCTCCGAACCGCGCAGGTCCATCACACAATGCCCTTCATGCATCATCACCAGCCGATTGCCGTATTCGAGGGCAAAACGGAGGTTATGGGTCACCATCAGAGTGGTGAGCCCCTTTTCCCGAACCAGCCTGTCAGTCAGTCGCATGACCGTCTCGGAGGATTTGGGATCCAGCGCCGCCGTATGTTCGTCCAAAATCAACAGCCGGATATCGGTCATATTGGCGATGACCAGCGCCAGCGCCTGGCGTTGTCCTCCGGACAGCGCCCCCACCGGCGTGGACAGCCGGTTTTCCAGTCCCATACCGCACGCCTCCAGCAGTGTGCGGTACTCCTCGACACGCCGTTTGCTGATCGCCCGTCCAAGGCCGAAGGGACGGTGCTTGTTGTCGGCGAGTGCGAGATTCTCCATAATGGTGAGGTCTGCACAGCTGCCCTTCTGCGGATCCTGAAATACCCGGCCGATGAAATCCGCGCGACGGTATTCCTTCATCCGGGTGATATCCCGTCCCTCGAATAGAATTCGGCCGCCGTCCACCGGCAGAGAACCGCAGAGCAGATTCAGCATCGTGGTTTTGCCGGAACCGTTGGAACCGATCACAGAAACAAAGTCGCCCTCCGCAATATCAAAACAGAAGCGATCGAACAGTGTTGTCTCGTCCGGCGTCCCGACATTGAAGCGGCGGGTCACCTGTTCAAGCTGTACCATCATGTCCGAACCCTCCTCTGCCGTTTCATCAGATCACTGCCGACCAACGCCAGCACAAATAGCACTGCCATCAACAGCTTGAGATAATCGGTCGGCAGTCCGAGCCCGCTCGCCGCCGCGAGGCAGGCCTTATAGACAATCGAACCCAGGAGCACCTTGGTGGTCGCGCGCATCCGGCGAACCCGTTGGAACAGGCTGAGTCCGATGATCACCGAGGCAAGCCCCAGCACCACCATACCGGTGCCCATGGCCGTGCTGGCGGATTTGTTCTGCTGGGCCAGAATCGCACCGGCCAGCGCCGCAAAGCCGTTACCGAGCGCCAGTCCGAGAATTTTCATATTGCCTGGATTGCGACCGAGCATGACAACATACTGTTCGTTGTTACCGGTCGCGCGCAGCAACAGCCCGGATTTCGTGCCGAGATACCAGTCCAGCGCCAGCTTGCAGAGCACCGCCAGCACCAGCGAGAGAAGCAGCGCGCGGCAGCGCAGCCCTCCAATACTCTCCGGCAGCAGTTCTACGATGCCGGAGTTAAAGATGCGCTCGGAATCCGTAAAGGACACGATCGAGAGTCCACCGGTTCCTGCCTTCGCCAGCACCAGATTGATCGTCAGCAACCCGGTCATTACGAGAATGCCGCAGAGCAGCGGCCGGATATGCAGCCGGACATGCAGGAAACCTGTGATACAGCCGGCCGCTGCGCCGCCGAGAAACGAGACCAGCAGGCAAAGCCAGGGGTTCCAGCCCTGCAGGATCAGTACACCGGTGATAATGGCGCCGAAGGGCAGTGTCCCGTCCACCGACAGATCCGGAAAATCCAGAATGCTGTAGGTGATATAGACCCCCATCGCCAGCACCGCATAGACAAAGCCCTCCTCCAGCGTCACCTTGACGAGAGCCAGCAGAATATCCATTGCCGCAAACCATCCTTTCCGTTGCCCGCACCGGGGGGAGGTTATTCCGCGCTGGTGTTGACCTTCTCCGCAGAGGCATACGCCTCCGGAATCGTCAGAGCAAAGGCCGCCGCCACATCGGTGTTGACAACCGGCTGGCTGTCGTCCACCAGACCGACCGCAACCTCCGCTGCTTTTTCACCCTTCAGAACCCGCGCCGCAATCTCGCCGGTGCGCTTCCCAAGCGCCACATAGTCGAGCGATTCCGAAGCGAGACAGCCATTTTTCACCTGCTCAATCTCCGAGCCATAGACCGGGATCTTTGCCTCGTTGGCCTTCTCCAACAACACGCTGAGGTTGTCGACCACGTTGTTATCGTTCAAATTGGTGATACAGTCGACCTGTCCCGCCAGCGAGGTGGCGCCGATCGCGACCTCCGAGCTGTCCTGAATGCCCCGCTTCACAATTTCCAGGCCGTATTGTCCGGCCAGTTCCTCAAATTTGGCGATCTGGGCGATAGAATTGGCCTCCGAGGTGGTATAGAGAATGCCCCTGTCTCTTATACACATCTGA
>USLV01000116.1 GCA_900555705.1 uncultured Oscillospiraceae bacterium
GCAGCGGCGTTTTCGCGCGCATGAAGTACGAGAGCGGCGTCCACCGGGTGCAGCGGGTGCCTGAGACCGAATCCGGCGGTCGTATCCACACCTCTACCGCGACGGTCGCGGTGCTGCCCGAGGCGGAGGAGGTTGAGCTCGAAATCAATCCCGCCGACCTGCAAATCGATACCTATCGTGCCAGCGGCGCGGGCGGTCAGCATATCAACAAGACTGAATCCGCGATTCGCATCACCCATCTGCCGACCGGCACCGTGGTGGAATGCCAGGATGAGAGAAGCCAGTTCAAGAATAAAGATAAAGCGATGCGGGTGCTGCGCGCGAGGCTCTATGAGCGCAAGCAGGAGGAGCAGCAGTCGGCGATCGACGCTGACCGCCGGTCGCAGGTTGGTACCGGTGACCGCAGCGAACGTATCCGCACCTACAATTTTCCGCAGGGACGGGTCACTGATCACCGTATCGGCCTGACGCTCTACAAAATCGATGCCATCATGGACGGAGAGCTCGACGAGATTATCGACGCGCTGGTCACGGCTGACCGGGCGGAAAAGCTGCAGGCGTCGGAAGAGGCATAGCCGGAAACGGTATCTTGGAAAGGAAGCGACGAGAAATGGAGACGCGGCTGCTCGAGGCCACAGAGGCGGGGATCGCGGAGGGAGCCCGTCTGTTGCGGGCGGGCGAGCTGGTGGGAATGCCCACCGAAACAGTATACGGACTGGCGGCGGATGCGAAAAATGGGGCGGCGGTCGCCGGTATTTTTACAGCCAAGGGACGGCCGCAGGACAATCCGCTGATCGTACACATCGCGGAGCGGAGCCAGCTCGCTTCACTTGTCACGGATATTCCTTCCGCCGCTGTCCGGCTGGCGGATGTCTGGTGGCCGGGGCCGCTGACCATGATCTTGCCGAAAGCGGCCTGTATCCCGGACGAGGTGAGCGCCGGACTGCCGACGGTGGCGATCCGGATGCCGTCCCATCCGGTGGCGCGCGCGCTGATACGGGCTGCGGGACCACTCGCGGCACCCTCCGCCAACCTGTCCGGCAGCCCGTCGCCGACCACGGCCGCCCATGTGATGGCGGATCTGGCGGGACGTATTGCCGCTGTGCTGGACGGCGGCGAGAGCGGGGTAGGCCTTGAATCCACGGTGGTGGATATGACGGGAGAGACGCCGCGCCTGCTGCGGCCCGGCGGCATCACGCCGGAGATGCTGCGGGAGACGGCCGGGACGCTGGAGATCGACGACGCGGTGACCCATATGCTGCGCGAAGGTGCGGTCGCGGCGTCTCCGGGTATGAAATATAAGCATTATGCGCCGCGGGTCAAGGTGGTGCTGGTGAAGGGATCGCCGGTGCAGTATGCGGCGTTTGTCAACCGGCAGGCCGACGCGGCGGCGATGTGTTTTGACGGCGAGGAGGCGGCTCTTGATATCCCGACCGTGACATATGGCCGCCGGGAACACCCGGAGGAGCAGGCACACCGCCTGTTCGATGTGCTGCGCCGCCTGGATGCGCTTTCTGTAAAGACGGTCTACGCTGCGTGCCCTTCGATGGAAGGCGTGGGGCTGGCGGTCTATAACCGCCTGCTGCGGGCGGCCGGATTCGAGGTGATCATGCTGGATGAATAAACTGCTGGTGATTGGGCTGACCGGCCCGACGGGCGCGGGGAAGAGCGAGCTGACGGCGATTCTCCGGGAGGAGCAAATCCCGGTTGTCGATACCGACCGTCTGGCCAGGGAAGTGGTGGAGCCGGGCGGGGCGTGTCTCGCGAGACTCGTCGAGGCATTTTCCCCGGCGATTTTGCTGCCGGACGGCAGTCTTGACCGGGGAGCGTTGGCGGCGCGGGCGTTTGCCTCGTCGGAGACAGCGCAGCAGCTGAGCGCGCTGACGCATCCATACATTATTGCCCGCACGAAGGTCATACTAAAGGAGTTGGCGGCTGCCGGCGAGCCGCTCACAGTCGTCGACGCGCCGCTGTTGTTCGAAAGCGGCATGGATGCGCTCTGCGATCACACGATCGCCGTGACCGCGCCCGCTGCCAGGCGACTGGCGCGCATCTGTGGCCGGGACGGCATCACAGAAGAGCAGGCGCGGCGGCGGATGGCGGCGCAGCAGCCGGACGCCTTCTACGCTGAGCAGGCGGACGAGGTATTGCCGAACGACGCTACGCTTGCGGATTTTCGGGAGCGGGCGAGGGCGCTCGCTGTCCGTATGAAGAGGTGGCCGCATGAAAGCTAGCATACGGCCGCTGCGAAGGCTTGGGATATGGTTGCTGGTGCTGTCGGTGCTGGCCGGGCTGGCGCTGCTGCTGAAGCTCGGCTACCGGCGCTATCTGCAAACCGCCTATCCGACGACATACAGCGAATTCGTACACACCTATGCCGAGCAATACGGACTGCCGCCCTCGCTGCTCTTTGCGGTGATCCGCGCCGAGAGCAGCTTTCGCCCGGAGGCGGTCTCCACGGCAGAGGCGATGGGACTGATGCAGTTGACGGCCGATACCTTTGAATGGGCGCAGAGCCGTTCACCGGAGGCGGAGGTGCTGCCGACAGAAGCGCTGTTCGACCCGGAGACGAATATCCACTACGGTGCGCTGGTACTGTCGATGCTGGGCGAGATGTTTGAGGACGGGGATGCCCGGTTGGCGGCGTATAACGCGGGAATGGGCAATGTGCGGCGCTGGCTGGCCGACCGTCAGTATTCCGACGACGGCGTCACGCTGCGCGAGATTCCCTATGAGGAGACACGGACGTATATCGAGCGCGTGCACAGAGCGCAGGAGATGTATCAAAAGCTATACGAGATAGAGTAGGAGGCATGGTCATCATGGCAGAAAAGACAGAGGCGGAGCGCCTGCGCGAGGCGCTCTTTTATCAACCGGTCAACGCAGCGAAGATGATGGACGAGGCAGAGCTCGAGCGGGCGGACGCCTATTGTGAGGAGTACAAGCGCTTTCTGGATGCGGCCAAAACCGAGCGCGAGGCAGTGGAATCCGCCATCCGACTGGCGGAGAAGAACGGGTTTGTGCCGTTTGATCGCCGCGCGGCGCTGAAGCCCGGCGACCGGGTCTATGTCAATAACCGCGGCAAGGCGCTGTTGCTCGCGGTGATCGGCTCGCGGCCGATCACCGACGGCGTTTCCATCGCGGCGGCGCACATCGACTCGCCGCGGCTGGATCTCAAGCCGAACCCGCTGTATGAGGACAGCGATCTCGCCTATTTCGATACCCATTACTACGGTGGTATCAAGAAATACCAGTGGACGGCGTTGCCGCTCGCGCTGCACGGCGTAGTCGTGCGGCGGGACGGCACGACGGCGCGCATCGCCATCGGCGAGGAGCCGGGCGATCCCGTCTTCTGCGTGACCGACCTGTTGCCGCATCTCGCGGCGGAGCAGATGAAGCGCACCCTCGGCGAAGGGGTGAAGGGCGAGGATCTCAACATCCTGATCGGTTCCCGGCCCTTCCGCGATGATGAGGGCAGCGAGCTTGTCAAGCTCAATATCCTCCGCATCCTGCACGAGAAGTACGGAATTACAGAGGCGGATTTCCTCTCTGCCGAGCTGGAGGCTGTCCCGGCGCACACCGCGCGGGATGTCGGCTTTGACCGCAGCATGATCGGTGCCTATGGCCACGACGACCGTGTCTGCGCCTACCCGGCATTGACCGCGCTGTTCGCACTGGATGTCCCGGCTTTCACCGCCGTCACCATGCTGGCGGACAAGGAGGAGATCGGCTCGGACGGCAACACCGGCACCAAGTCGGCCTATTTCCCCTATTTCATCGCGGATCTTGCCGCCGCCTTCGGCGCGGAGGCACGGCACGTTTTCAGCAGCTCGATCTGTCTGTCGGCGGATGTCAATGTGGCGCTCGATCCGATCTATCCCGAGACGGTGGAGAAACGCAACTGCGCCAGGCTCAACCACGGTGTGGTGCTGACGAAATACACCGGCGCCCGCGGCAAATCCGGGACGTCGGATGCATCCGCTGAGCTGATGGGGCAGTTCCGCCGCATCATGGAGGATGGAGACGTCCGCTGGCAGGCGGGCGAGCTCGGCCGTGTGGATGTCGGCGGCGGCGGCACCGTTGCGAAATATATCGCGAATCTCGATGTCGACACCGTTGATCTCGGCGTACCGGTGCTGTCGATGCACGCTCCCTTCGAGGTGGTCGCGAAGCTGGATGTCTATATGGCGCACAAGGCGTTTCTTGCCCTGCTTGATAGAAAATAAACAGATCCCGGAGAGATAATTGTCTCTCCGGGATCTGTTTATATAATATCGGTCAATTTTAAAAAAAGCAGAATGGCCAGTAATTGAAGGGCGAGCAGCAGCGGAACCCCGACGGTGAATTTCGGCTTGCGGGTTTTGTGACGGATCCGGTACATGACCGGCAACATGGCGGCTGCGCCGCCCAGCGCGGCACAGAGCAGCAGCGTCGACTCCGGGATACGGCGGCGATGTCGTCTGGCACGGGACTTGTCGAGACAGGTGAGACATACGGTGACAAGGCTGATGATCGCCCAGTACAGAAGCAGCAGGGGAAGCCAACGCGGCATAGAACCATCCTTTCTTTCATATATATGGAGAAAATATCGGCAGGACTATCATAAAGGAAATTGGAAACATCTGTCAAGTAAAAAGCGGTTGCGGTTATGGAAACAGGGTGGTATGATATATGGGGAATCGTCGAAAAAAAGAAAATGAGCGACGCAGGTGCGGACGGGCTTTGCAGCTGCTGACGGCCGCGGCTGCGTGTTGTCTGTTGCTGGCGGCCTGTACTGCTTCCGGGAACTCCCCGTCCTCTGGTACAACAGGAACGACCGCATCTGTGGGCACGACATCCGGGACTATGATCGCCGATACAACTGCCGGCAAAACCGATTTGACTACGATGACCGGCGGAGAATCTTCTTCGAGCGGTTCTGTGGTATCCGTGCCTGCGGGCTCATCTGTACAGGGAACTACAGCGGAGACGACCCCGCCGTCCGATGTGCCCGTCTCTTCGAAAACGGGTTCGGCGGATACGACAGCGAAAACGACCGCGATGACCGCTGCCACGACCACCCGCTG
>USLV01000117.1 GCA_900555705.1 uncultured Oscillospiraceae bacterium
CGAGATGTAGAGAGGTCTCGTGGGCTCGGAGATGTGTATAAGAGACAGGCCCGAAGGTATAAAAGATCATGCCGCTTCCAAACAAAGCGGGCAACAGGAGGATGAAGGCTGTGTTCAGCACGAAACTGCGCAGCACGTTGACGGCAATGGCCTCCTGCGTCCGTTTGGTAGAATAGAGATAAGCGGAGATCATGGTGTTGAGCGACATCACGACAAAGCCCCAGCTGTAGGGAAGCATATGGGCGGTCGTGAAGGCCAGCGTCTCCCCGTCCGCACCAAACAGGGCGCAGATGCTCCCACCCGCAAAGACCAGTCCGGCGGTGATGACGATACTGCCGATCAAATTGATGAGGAGGCCTGCACGGAAATAGAAACGAAGATCTGCTTCATGTTTGGAGCCGTAGCTCTGTCCAAACAACGGCTGTAGTCCTTCGGCGGTTCCAAAAAAGATCGCCATGGAAAAAGACGCCACATAACAGATGATGGAATAGGCGTTCACCGCCATGCCGCCGAGATGGGTCATCAGCACATAGTTCATACACAGGGTGGTGACGGGTGTGGAGAACTGGGCGATGGTCTCCGGCAGTCCCCGCAGAAGAATCTTCCGGGTCAGTGCGCCGTTTGTCCGGAATCGGCCGAAATGAAGCTGTCCTTTCCGACGAAGGAAATGCATCAGCACGATGAGAAAGGCCAGTGTCTGTGATACGCCGGTGGCGATTGCCGCGCCCTTCAGCCCCATGTTGAGCGGGAAGACCAACAGCCAGTCGCCGAAGATATTGGCGGCGGTGCTGATGGCGACGGCTGCGCTGACCAGCACAGGCGCGCCGTCGTTCCGGCAGAATCCCTGCAGGGTGAAGGACAGGCCGGAGGGAACGAGAAACAGGGAATACCAGAACAGATATTCCTGAACCAGCGGGTGAAAGGTATCGTCGGCGCCGAGCAGGCTGCTGATTGGTCCGGAAAACAGGGTGCCCGCGAGGCTGAGCAGCAGTGTCAGAAGCAGCGTCCCTGCCACGGCGTGCCGAAAGGCCAGATTGGCGCCCTCGTTGTCTTCCCGGCCGAGGCGAATCGCCGCGACCGTTACGCCGCCGATGGTGGTGAGCATAAACAGCGCGTTGACCGCCATGACAAAGGGCATGGCGAGATTGACTGCGCCGAGCGCGTCGGTGCCGATGCCGTGGCCGACGAATATGCCGTCAATAATGGTGAACAGGAAAAAACAGCAATTACCGAGTACCGTTGGGACAACATATTTCAGTAAATTTCGAAATCGCAGATTGGACATAGGGGCCTCCTTGAAAATCTATGGAAAGAGCGGTCTAAGGGTTGGTGGGACCGACCGGCAGAACCCGATCGGCTTCCTCCTGAAACAGCAGCAGATATTTTTCCGAAAGAGCAAGAAACGTCTGCCGTTCCTCTTGTGTCAGTCGTCCAAAGGCCTGTTGATCGGCTTGCCAGAGAAGTTGAACAGTCTGCTCGGAAAAGGCTGTTCCCGCCTCGGTCAGCCGGACGACTTTGCTGTTGCGGGCACTCGAAACCGGTTCCAATACGATATATCCCCGTCGGATCAGGCTTTGAATGGCGGAGTTAATCGTCTGCTTGGTATAGGACCAGCTGTCGCACAGCTCCTGCTGTGTGTATGTACGGCGGGGATCGGAAACGGCATAAAGAATCCAAAAGGCGCTGTCGGACAGCCCGAAACGGACAGCGGCATTGTGATAGACAGCGTCGGTTTCCTTGAGGTGCTGATTCAAGGTTTCTATTTGCTCGGCGATGGTCACAGGCGGTTTCTCCTTTCAACATCCGAAATCGGACTCTGAGGATTATAGTCCGATTTCGGATATTTGTCAAGCCCAACCCTGAAAATGGATGAATATATCGGAAAATGCCGCAAAAAGGTTTTCGATCCGGTTGGAATATGATATACTGGAGAAAATCAGAGATTTTCTTGCGAAGAATCCAATGACGAGCCGGAGCGGCTCGTCTTCCCGATTTGTGCAGATATCATAGATATAAGGAAATCGAGGATTGCTTGCATTTTCCCTCCCAACGAGATGACCGGCGCGGTGTTGACCGCGTTCACAGTGACAGCCGATCTATATCCTGTATTTTATGGTGAACTGTCGAGCGCCGAACGGCATATTCTCCAAAACCCTTGATTCCGAAAGGCAGATCGTTTCATGAAATCTATCTACATTTTGCTCACCCGGTCAAACTCTGTGATTTCCGGCATGATCCGGCTGGCGACGGACGACCCCTATACCCATGCCTCCATCTCGTTTGACGACGATTTGAGCCGGTTCTACAGCTTCGGGCGCAAATATGCAATGTTCCCCTATCCGGCGGGACTGGTGACTGAACGGCCGGACAGAGGCTTTCTTGGTCGCCACGACGACATGCCCTGTGCCCTGTTCGAGCTGCGGGTGACGGAAGAGAGCTATGCTCGGGCAAAACAGGCGGTTGACCGGATGCTGCGGCGGGCAGCCTGTTATCGCTATAACCTCTGGGGACTGGTGCTCTGCCGTCTCGGCATTCCGTTTGATCGTCCGCGGCACTATTTCTGTTCTCAGTTTGTCGGCGGTCTTCTGCGGAGAAGCGGCGCTGCCGTCCTGCCGAAGCCGCCGTCGCTGATGCGGCCGGTGGACTACGACAGCCTGCCGGGGCTTGTCTGTCTCTATCGCGGCCCGCTGCATGATCTGCCTCGTCCGACTTTTCGCCGGATGCCGGCTTGAGGAGGTCTGTGTGATGACGGAAAGACGGAAAAAGCAGCTGGCGATTGCGGGAATCGTCATATTTCTGTTGTTTTCGCTTGCGGTCTGCTGGTTTGTCGGCCGACCGCTGCTGCGGTTTGTGTCTGAACCGGAGCGGTTTCGGGAATGGGTGGACAGCCATGGGCTTTTCGGCCGTATCGCCTTTGTGGGGATGATGACCCTGCAAATTGTGATTGCGTTTATTCCTGGGGAACCGTTGGAGATCGGCGCGGGCTATGCGTTCGGTGTTTGGGAAGGAACACTCCTCTGCCTGATTGGTGCACTGATCGGCAGTGCGCTGGTATTCGGGTTTGTGCGGACATGCGGTGTCCGGGCGGTGGAGGTCTTTTTCTCCCGGGAGAAGATCGAGTCGCTGCGGTTTTTGCAAGATGAGCGGCGGCGAAACCTGCTGACCTTTATCGTGTTTCTGATTCCCGGTACACCAAAAGATGTGCTTTCCTATTGTGTCGGATTGACCGGCATGCGGCTGCGTACCTGGCTGCTCATTACGGGGATTGCCCGTATCCCTTCGGTCATCACCTCCACCGTCGGCGGAGATGCCCTCGGCATGGGGAATCATGTCTTTGCGGTTCTGGTCTTTGTGCTGACGCTGGTAATCAGTGCTGTTGGATTGCTGATTTACCGCGGGATCTGCCGCCGGGAGAATCGAAAGGCGGACGACAATCCTGACGAAAAAGAGAAAAACTGAGGAGCCACGACGGATCCGTCGTGGCTCCTCAGTCTGTTTAGAAATTTTGTGTGTGGTGCTCGCTGCCGTGACAAACAGCAGCGCCCGGACAGTCCTTGCAGCCGCATCCACAGGTGACCGAATGGCCGGTGCGTCTGGTCCGTATCAGCCGGATCACGATCAGCACCACTGCCGCCAGCAGCAGGCCGCCAACCAGAATGGTGGAGCCGTAAGTCGTCCAGAAGGTCGTCATCCCGCAGCCTCCTTTCTTTTCTTTGCAACAGAATGGTGCTTCTGCTCCGGTCGGAACAAAAGGAAGAGGAAAAGCACCGCGAGCAGGATCGCCGCTGCCGTCCACAGGTTAAAACCACCGCCGGTAAACAGGCTGCCGAGCTGGTAGATACAGAGCGAAACCACATAAGCGAGCGCGCACTGATAACCGATCGCAAACCAGGTCCATTTGGCGCTGTTCATCTCCCGGCGGATAGCGCCGATTGCCGCAAAACAGGGAGCGCAGAGCAGGTTGAACACCAGGAAGGAGTAGGCCGACAGACCGGTGAACACCTCGCGCATCTGGATCCAGATCTGCCAGCCGTTTTCCGCAACCTCATCGAAGCCGCCGTAGAGCACGCCGAAGGTGCCGACCACATTTTCCTTGGCGATCAGGCCGGTGAAGGCTGCCACAGCCGCCTGCCAGTTCCCCCAGCCGAGCGGGGCAAAGAGCCAGGCAATTGCGCCGCCGATCGCAGCCAAAAGGCTGTCGTCCATCTCCACCATGCCGAAGCCGCTGTCGGTGAATCCGAAGCTGGAGGTGAACCAGACAAGGATGGTAGCGAGCAGGATGATGGTGCCCGCCTTCCTGATGAAGGACCAGCCACGCTCCCACATGCTGCGCAGTACGTTGCCGACCGTCGGCAGGTGATAGGCGGGCAGCTCCATCACAAAGGGAGCCGGATCGCCGGCGAACATCCGGGTCTTCTTGAGGAGGATACCCGAGCAGACAATCGCCGCGATACCGACGAAATAGGCGCTCGGTGCGACCCACCATGCACCGCCGAACAGTGCACCCGCAATCAGAGCGATGATCGGCAGCTTGGCGCCGCAGGGGATGAAGGTGGTGGTCATGATGGTCATCTTCCGGTCGCGGTCGTTCTCAATCGTACGCGATGCCATGATGCCGGGGACGCCGCAGCCGGTGCCGATCAGCATCGGAATAAAGGATTTGCCCGACAGACCGAATTTGCGGAAGATACGATCCATGATAAAGGCGATACGCGCCATATAGCCGCAGGCTTCGAGAAACGCGAGAAACAGAAAGAGCACCAGCATCTGCGGCACAAAGCCGAGTACCGCGCCGACACCGGCGACGATACCGTCCAGGATCAGTCCGTTCAGCCAATCCGCGGTATCGAGCGCCTCGAGACCGCTCTCGACAAGAACCGGGATGCCGGGCACCCAGATGCCGTAATCGGCGGGATCCGGTTCCGGCACGGTTATCGCCTTTTGAAAGTCGGCCAGCGAGACCGGAACCCATTCGGCAACCTCGCCGGTCTCATCGTCCATGACCGCCGCGGTTGCCGTCAGGTTGTGTTCCGCTGCGGCTGCCTCAAAGGCGGCCAGCAC
>USLV01000118.1 GCA_900555705.1 uncultured Oscillospiraceae bacterium
CTTTTATTTGTTACGACGAAGCCCGCAGATTTGAACTGCGATCAACATCTGGGTGGCGCCCGCGGCCATACCTTTGTTTTTGCAAAGCGGGAGGTCTTTTATTTGTTACGACGAAGCCCGCAGATTTGAACTACGATCAACATCTGAGTGACGCCTCGACGGTTTCCTGATTTTGAACTGTCAACATGACGACGGCACCTGTGACACCGTGGCAATTTCTGCCCTTTTCCTTTTTGTGTTGCAGAATGATGCTCCGGTAATCTCACGAATCATAGCTTGAAACTGAAAATTGGCCATGATATAATCAGAGCGTCAAACTGATATTTGGGAGGACTTATGGGAACGGGAATCTTAGTGTGTGGTTTGAATGGTGCCGGAAAAAGCACATTGGGAAAAGTCCTTGCCGAAAAATTAGATTATCATTTTATTGATGATGAAGATTTATATTTTCCTAAGACGGATCCCTGCAATTTATATGCTACTCCCCGGACTCAAACAGAAGCGAAAGCGCTGCTTTTTAGAGAAATCGAAGTTCATGAACAGTTTGTCTTTGCTGCTGTCAAAGGCGATTATGGCGAAGATATTTGCTCATTATTTCAATATGTCGTTATGATTCATGTTCCAAAAGAAATTCGGATGCGCCGAGTTGAGAACCGTTCCTTTGGCAAATTCGGCAAAAGAATGTTACAGGGCGGAGATTTATACGAAAAAGAAAACCGTTTTTTTGATTTTGTCAAATCCAGGTCTGAAGATACTCTTGAAGAGTGGATACGATCATTGACCTGTCCGGTCATACGCATCGATGGAACAAAGCCTGTTACAGAAAACGTGAACTACATTATCGATCAACTGTATAACAGCGTCTAATTTATCGGGCAGTTGTTTCGACGGATGGAGCGTTTGGTTCCTTTTGCGAGACGATCAAGAAAACTTATCAAATTGAAAGAAGTAAGTTGTCCGACAGCATCCAGGCGATCTATACACATACCGGAGAGTGAGGCGGCCAGAGATGGCTGATGATTCATGTGGAGGACGCTGTTACTCGGCCTGTACTACGTCTGATTGCGATTCGAAGAGGTGGTCGGAACGGCTCTATATTATAATAGGATAAAATAGGAACCGGCGGCGCGAGAGCACCGCCGGTTTACTCATCCCTGCTCCTGATGCTGGTACTCGTGCAGCATATCTTTGAACCGGGCGGCGTGCAGGCCTTCGTCTTCGGCAAATTCTGCAAAAACCGCCGATGCCTGCTGGTCGTCTTCGATCTCATTGGCACAATCCTCGAATTCCCGCACCAACGCCATCGAATTTTCCCATGCCCGCAGAAGGCGATCACGAGTGGTGATTTCAATTCTGTGCTTGTTTTCCATCTGATTTTTCTCCTCTCTGATCAAACGGCTGTCTGCCGTCAGGCTTATCATTGCGGCTTTGGCTGCTGTTTATACAGAGGAGATACAAAAAACGGATACGGCTCTTCTCGAAGAACCGTATCCGATGAATGATACTGATTACAGGAGCACAAATCCCATGCGCTTTTTGGCCTTGTTCAGTGTTCTGGCAGAGACACGGGCGGCGTTTTCCGCACCCTTCTGCATCCATGCCTCAAGCTGCGCCTTGTCCTTCATGTAATCGTTGAACCGCTGCTGGATCGGACGGAGCTCCTCCGCGACTGCCTCGCCAACGGCGGTCTTGAAATCGCCATAGCCTTTTCCGGCAAAGTCGGTTTCGATCTGCTCAAGTGTGCGGCCGGTGACGGCGGAATAGATCTCCATCAAGTTGTTGATCCCGTCTTTGCCCTCGGCATATCGAACGCACGCCTCGCTATCGGTGACGGCGCGGCGGAATTTCCGCAGAATCGTGTCTGTGTCATCCTTCATCGAGATGAAAGCGTTCTGATTCTCGTCGGATTTCGACATCTTTTTGGTCGGCTCCTGCAATGATCGAACACGCGCGCCGGTTTTCATGATATATGGCTCCGGAACGACAAAGGTGTTGCCGAACACATTGTTGAATCGGATGGCGATATCGCGGGTCAGCTCACAGTGCTGCTTCTGATCCGCGCCGACCGGGACATAATCCGGCTGATAGAGCAGGATATCCGCCGCCATCAGCGAGGGGTAAGCGAACAGGCCGAGGTTGATGTTGTCGGCATGCTTCGCGGATTTATCTTTGAACTGGGTCATGCGGGAGAGCTCGCCGAACTGAGTGTTACAGGCGAGCAGCCAGCAGAGCTCGGCATGGGCCGGAACCTGTGACTGGACAAAAATGAGGCTGCGCTCCGGGTCAAGGCCGATCGCGAGCAACAGCGCGAACATCTCATTTGTCTGCCGACGCAAACTGGCAGGCTCCTGTCGAACCGTGATGGCGTGCAGATCGGCCACGGCAAACGCACATTCGAATTCCTCCTGCATGGCCACCCAGTTGCGCAGCGCGCCGAGATAGTTGCCGAGGGTCGGAATGCCGGTCGGCTGAATACAGCTCAGCGCTCGCTTTTTGTGCGGTGCAGCAGTCGTTTCATTTGACATCGTTCATCATCCTTTTTTGGAAAACTCCACAATTGGTTTTTTAAACAGTATAGTCGTCTGGTGGGATTTTGTCAATCCGAAGCCGGGATATCCAGGAGCAGTTTCCTGATTATAGAAAATTTTTAAAAAATTTCTCCAAAAAGCTTGACAGGCAACAGTATATTGCCTATTTTATATATAAATAGATAAGAAGACAGGGGGCGGTTTTTTGGAGGCTTTATATGTAACGGCGGCGCTTGGCATAGCGATTTTGCTGGCCTGGGCGGTTCGACGCGGAAAGCCGCTGGCGCTGTTGGTGGCGGCCGGCCTGTTGATGATTGGCAGTATTCTGCTGATTTGCTGTTCGCTCAGCGAGCTGGAAGGTTGCCGGCTGCTGTCTGGTTGTATCCTCGGCGGTGCGGGCGTTTGTTTGCTGGCGGCCGCGGCCTTCAAGGCGAATCGCCAGTCCAAAATTCAGAAATAGACATCCTGTAGGCATTATGACGCAAAAGTCGAAAACCTTTGTGGTTTTCGGCTTTTTGCGAAATGAAATAGAATAAAAAATGATTGTTTTGTCGAATGAATGTCTTTGACAACATTTTTCTTCGGCACTATAATGACGGCGTATTCCAAAGATAACGGTCAACAAGGTGGGTTCTCTCCTCAATGAGACAATGGCGGTGGGACGGAAAAGTTCCTATACGCTTCGTGGGTTTTACACGCTTCGATTTACCGGACGGATGCGCGGGGATGTTGAGTTTAATCATGAGGTGGACACAACGGATTCGCGTCTGGTATTGCAGTATGCGGTCGATTCTGTCACACTGACTTCCACGCAACTGTGGAGCGAATGGTCCTCTCTGCCGCAGGACGGGCAATGTGTCGCGCTTTCCAATGACTGATCAAACGGCCGCTGTGCGATTCGCACAGCGGCCGTTTTGTCCTTTTCTAATCAGCGCAGACAGTCCCGCGCGAAAGCGCCCAGACGGGCGATCCCACGGCGCATCGCCTCGTCGGTCGGGGTGGAAAAGTTGACACGGAAAGAGCGACAGGGCTGCTTCTCGTCGGTGAGGAAGGCGTTGCCGGGAACGACGGCGACCTTGTGCTCCTTCACCGCACGGGTGCAGAACAGCGGCATATCCGTCCCTTCCGGCAGCTCACACCACATAAAGAGGCCGCCGTCGATCGGATGACAGGTGATACCGGCGGGCGCGAGATGCTCATCCAGAAGCGACTGCATCAGTGCCGCCTTGCCGCGGTAGATCTCCTGAAGGCGTACCAGATGGGCCTCGTAGTCATAGCGCCCCATAAACTCGTCGCAAATGATCTGTGCCCATATATTCGTGTGGACATCCTCGCCCTGCTTCGCGACCACCATCTTCTGAATCAGCGGTGCCGGGCCGATGGCATAACCCACCCGCATGCCGGGGGAGAGCACCTTGGAGAAGCTCCCGGCATAGAGCACCAGCCCGTCTTCGTCCAGTGACTTGATCGAGGGGATGTGCTCACCGCGGTAGCGCAGGTCGCCATAGGGGTTGTCCTCGAGAATCAGCACCTCATAGCGTTTGGCCAGCGCATAGAGCGCGCGACGCTTGGCGAGACTCATGGTGATGCCGGTCGGATTCTGAAAATTCGGGATGGTGTAGATAAAGCGGGCATCCGGGTGCGCCTGGAGCGCAGCCTCCAGCGCATCGAGATCCATGCCGTCCGCCGCTACCGGTACGCCGACCAGCCGCGCGCCGAGCGAACGGAAGGCGTTGAGCGAACCGATGAAGCTCGGGGACTCGCAGATGATGATGTCTCCTTCATTGCAGAGCACCTTCGCCGCCAGTCCCATGACCTGCTGTGCCCCGGCGGTGATGATGAGCTCATCGCCGTCGTGAAAGGCGTGGTGCTTGTCACGCATATAGGCCTTGAGGCGGTTCCGGAGGGCAGGATAGCCCTCCGTCAGGCTGTATTGCAGCGCGTCAGTCGGTCGGTCGCGCAGCAGACGTTCGGAGATTTCCGCAATTTCCCGGGTGGGAAAAGCCTCCGGCGCAGGATTGCCTGCGGCGAGCGGCACCACCTCCGGGTCAGCGGAATATTTGAGAATTTCACGGATAGCCGAGGGACTGAGGCCCGATATACGATCGGCAAAGGTATAGGTCATGGAAATCCGTCCTTTCGTGGAAAACAGGGGAGAGATGAAAACTGTCGATTTGCTATTCATTGTATCACACACAGATTGACTTTTTCAACCGGAAACGGTAAAATAAATTTCGAGAAACCGGCATTGCCGGCAGAAGAGAAAGAGGGGTTGCCTGTGAACGCACAGGAGAAGCTTGCCAATCTGATGTTTCCGACCATCACCCGTACACCGGAGGAGTACGAGACGATATATCCGCCGCGGCAGCTGCCGGAGGGAGCGCGGGTCACCCGTGTGGCGCCGTCGCCGACCGGTTTTCTGCATCTTGGCGTCTTTTTCACCGCCATGGTCAACCGGCTGGTGGCCGGGAC
>USLV01000119.1 GCA_900555705.1 uncultured Oscillospiraceae bacterium
GCTCGGAGATGTGTATAAGAGACAGGTTATAGAAGAGGAAGACCACCGAAAAGAGAGCCACGAATCCGCCGAACAGCAGAAGGACGCCCCGTCGGTCGAGCAGATAGCGGCCGAACAGCCGCAGCGTGGAGTCAGGCTTCATGATCGCTCACCAGATATCCCATTCCCTTCTTTGTCTGGATGAAATCCGGCAGCCCGACGGCGTCGAGCTTGCGCCGGAGGCGGGCGATGTTGACCGACAGGGTGTTCTCATCGACATAGCTGTCGGTTTCCCAGAGGCGGGTCATGAGGGTGTCCCGGCTGATGGTGCGCCCTTTGTTCTCGAGCAGCGTCTGAAGAATGCGGTATTCGTTGCGGGTCAGCTCCACCCGCTGCGTGCCGCAGGTCAGCGTCGCGTCGGAGGTGTTCAGAATGGCGCCGCGGTGCTCAAGCAGCCCGGCCTGTCCGCTGAAATCATAGGCCCGCCGCAGCGCCGCCTGCACCTTGGCGGTCAGCACCTCGAGGTCAAAGGGCTTGGCGATGAAGTCGTCACCGCCCATGTTGACCGCCATCACGATGTTCATGTTGTCCGAGGCGGAGGAGAGGAAGAGCACCGGCACCTTCGACACCCGGCGAATCTCGCTGCACCAGTGATAGCCGTTGAAAAAGGGGAGCGAGATGTCCATCAGGACAAGCTGTGGGTCAAAAGCCGCGAACTCAGACAGCACATGCTGGAAATCCGCAATGCAGGCCACTTCGAAGCCCCAGCTCGTCAGATGACGGCGGATCGCCTCGGCGATGACGGCGTCGTCCTCGACAATCAGAATTTTATACATCAGAAAACCTCCTTCGGAACGGGATTGACAGAACCGCGGGAATGCGGTAGGATGGGACAAAACGTGTACGAACGGATGGGTGACTGTATGAACAGAACCATAGACGAGCAGTTGTATACCTGTCGAACCGACATCCGGGATGATCCCGTGGTGCGGGAGAGCTGGAACGCGCTCGCGATGCGCACCTTTGGACTGGACTTTTCGGGCTGGCACCGGGCGGGATATTGGGACGACCGCTACCAACCGCATGTACTGCTCCGCGGCAGCCGGGTGGTCTCCTGTGTGGCGGTCAACCGGCTTACCATGGTGCTGGACGGAGAGCGACAGAGCTGGATTCAGCTCGGCACCGTGATGACGGATGAGCAGTATCGCGGTCGAGGCCTCGCCGCCTTCCTGATGGAGCGGGTGCTGGAGGAATGGCGCGGGCACTGCGACGCGATCTGTCTGTTCGCGAACGACAGCGCCCGGGACTTCTATCCGCGTTTTGACTTTGTCCCGGCGGAGGAATATCGCACCCGCATGACCGTAACAGGACGGTCGGGTCACTGCCGCCGATTGGATATGGATCGGACGGATGACCGAGCCCGTCTGCTCGCGGCCTATCGGCGTTCCAACCCGTTTTCCGCCCTGCGCATCGAGGACACTCCCGGTCTGCTGATGTTCTACTGTGACGGCCCGTTGCGGGACTGCATATATGCGCTGGAGGAGGCCGACGCGGTGGCGGTAGCGGAGCAGACAGGGGATGGGCTGCTCTGCTACGATGTATTCGGCGGCGAGACTGCCTCGCTGGCAGAGCTTCTTGCGCCGCTCGCGGGAGAGGGGACAAAGACGGTCCAGCTGGGTTTTTCACCCGCCCGGCCGGTCGGGGAGAGGAGTTTGTCTCATACAGAGGACGAGACGCTCTTTTTCCTTGGCGAGAGCGGGCGGCGGTTTTCCGAGCGGCGGCTGACGTTGCCGCTGCTCGCGCACACCTGAACACCGGCGATGCGGGCGGCCGTGGTTATGCCATGCCCGTCCTCACCATAAAAACAAAAAGGGGTGGGTCAAAATGGAAACCATTCGATGCGATGTGCTGGTCTGTGGCGGCGGAACAGCGGGTCTGCCGGCAGCGCTTGCAGCCGCCCGGCAGGGACGGCAGGTCTGTGTGGTGGAGGACGATCCGCGGATTGGCGGGGCAATGGCGGATCAGTTTGTACAGCTTCGCTGCGGCGAGCCGGTACAGGGGATTTTCCGGGAGCTGCTGGAAGGGACTGCCGCGTTCAACCCGGAACAGCGAAACCACAACGGGTATCCCTATGCCGCCTGCCTGATGGTTTGGAATGCGCTGTTTGAGGGGCTACCGGTACGCTTTTTCTGCGGGGAACCGGTGCGGGAGGTGGAGGTGGAGAACGGCGCTATCCGCGCCGTCCGGACAGAGCATCACACCTTTCGCGCCGCTGTCGTGATCGATACGACCGGCGACGGTGTGGTGGCCGCCATGGCGGGTTGCCCCTTCCGATACGGGCGGGAGTCCAGGGCGGCTTTTGGAGAGCGCTTTGCGCCTGAAACAGCCGACCGTGCGGTTCAGCGCTGCACCATGCTGTACCAGGTAACCCGGCGGAGCGACTGTCTTCATCGGGAACCGGGTAACTGGGTCTCCATCGACGACGACACCTTCCTCATCTGGGGGCCGTCGCTGGAATGCGAGGACACGACGGACCCGGTCTGTGTGCGGGAGGTTCAGTGGAAGGCGCTGGAAATGGTGCGGGCGGAAAGCAAGATGTGGCTCGAAAAGGGCTTCTATATCTCCGGCATCGCTCCGAAAATCGGCGTGCGGGAATCTCGGCGGCTGGTCGGCGCGTTCACCCTTTGTTACGACGATATGCTGGAGAAGCGAACCTATCCGGATGCGATCGCCGTGGTCAATTATCCTATCGATTTCTGGGATCCGGTCGGCCGATCTGTCGACGGCTATAGCGGTGTGGAAGAGGAAAACGCCAGGACGCCGTTTTATGAGATCCCCTACCGTTGTCTGTATAACCCCGAATTTTCCAACCTCCTGTTTGCCGGACGCTGCCTCTCGGCAACCCATATCGCGGCAGCCAGCCTCCGGGTCATGGCCATCGCTTCCGTCACGGGGCAGGCCGTGGGTCTTGCCGCCGCACAGGCGGCTGCGGATGGGCTCCCGGTTGACGCTGTCGATACCGAACGCTTGCGGCGGGAGCTGCGGGAGGGCGGCGTTGCGGTGTCGCTCGACGAATTCCTGAAAAGCCACTGACATGGCTCAGAGCCGGGCGTGCAGCCAGTCTCGTACATCCGCGAAGACCTCCTCACGGTTTGTCTCGTTGAGCAGCTCGTGGCGTGCGCCGGGGTAGAGCCGGAGTCGCAAATCGGCGACGCCCGCCTTCCGCAATCGATCATAGACTTTCTGCACACCTTTGCCATAATCACCGACCGGATCCATGTCGCCGCTGATTAACAGGATCGGCAGCGTCGACGGCACCTGACGGGCCCAGTCCGGGGTGGAGACAAAGGTGAGCAGTGAGAGCAGATCACGGAATCCCGCCGCTGTGAACACAAACTGACAGCGGGCATCCGCCATGTACTGCCGAACGATCTCCCGGTCGCGGGAGATCCAGTCGAAGTCGGTCTCGCGGTCGTCATACCGGCTGTTATACTGCCCGAACATCAGCTTCTGAATCAGCGGGCTGCGATGGCGTTCGCCTTTTGTCCGGATAGTGAGGGCGGTCAGCGCCCGCCCGACCGGGAGCAGTGGATTGCCGCCGCTGGTACCGCAGATGACGGCGCCGGCAAGGCCGCTGCCATAGCGCGTGAGATAGGCACGGGCGAGGAAGGAGCCCATGCTATGGCCGAGCAGAAAGCAGGGCAGCCCGGGGAAATCCGCGCGGATGAGACTGTTCAGCAGATGGAGATCCTCGACCATGTGACGCCAGCCGTCGCTGCCGCCAAAATAGCCGTAGTCCGCTTCGGATGCGGCGGAGCGGCCGTGGCCGAGGTGATCGTTTCCGAAGATCACGAAGCCCTCCCGGGCCAGAAAGTCCGCGAGAGGCGCATAGCGTTCGATATGCTCGCACATGCCATGGGACAGCTGGAGCAACGCACGTGGCGCCTCCGGCCGATAGAGGTCATAGAAGACGGTGTCGCTGCCGTTGCTGCTTTTGAAAGAGCCGGTAATTTTTTGATACGTCATAATCAGTCCTCCCTGTCTCTTTATACTATCCATTTTTTCGAAAAAGGTCAAGAAAAAGGAGGAAAATCTCTATGATGACCTGTCAGGAGGCGCTTGATTTTCTCGACAGCGCCAAATCCGCCGGGATACGGCCCGGCCTTGCACGAATCGAGGAGCTGCTGACACTGCTGGGAAATCCGCACCGGCGGCTGCGGGTGGTGCATGTGACGGGAACCAACGGCAAGGGTTCGACCGCCCGCATGATCCAGTGCCAGCTCACAGCCGCCGGATATGTGACCGGTCTCTACAGCTCCCCTGCCGTCACCGGTCTGTGGGATACGATGACCATCGACGGCGCGGCCATCTCCGAGGAGAGATTCGCCGAGGGGATGACGGCGCTGCGGACGGCGGCAGAACAGATGGCAGACAGACCATCGGAGTTTGAACTGACGACCGCGCTGTGTTTCTGGTTTTTTGCGCAGGAGCGGGTGGACGTCGCCGTGCTGGAATGTGGGCTTGGCGGGCGCGAGGACGCGACCAATGTCTGTCCGCCGCCGCTGGCGGCCGTGCTGACGCCGGTGGCGCTGGATCATACCGTCCTGCTGGGGGATACGGTGGAGGCGATCACTCGGGAGAAATGCGGCATTTTGAAGCCACCCTGCACGGTAATTGCCTCACCGGGACAGCCGGTGGAGGCGCTCGCAGAGCTGCTTGTCTGCGCGGCGGAGAAGGGGCTGACGGTTCGGCAGCCGAACCGGGCGGCTGCCCGGATAGTGGAGGAGGACTGGGGACATCTCGTTTTCTCCTATGGCGACGAGCGCTATACGCTGCCGCTCGGCGGCGGGTTTCAGCTCGACAACGCTCTGACCGCACTCGAGACGGTAGGAGCACTGGAGGAGAAGGGATTCCCGGTTCCGATGGAGGCACGGACGGCGGGCCTCGCGGCAGCGACCATGCCCCTGTCTCTTATACACATCTGACGCTGCCGACGAAGCTAGAAG
>USLV01000120.1 GCA_900555705.1 uncultured Oscillospiraceae bacterium
TGCCGTCCTCACCGGCTTTGGCCGACCTGGTATCCAGCAGCTCGTCGCCCTTGTAAAACTTGACCGCAACCTCGGTGCCCGTCTTGTGGTATCCCCAGATGTTGATCGGCTTGTTCTGCTGGAACAGCATGCCGTTGCTGAAAACGCTTGGGAGGGAGACGCTGTTGGTCACGTCCACCAGACGCACGTTGGAGACCTTGATTTTCAGCGTATCGGTAAAGGTGGCGGGCCAACCATGCATATATATACGCATATAATTGATGTTGGCCAGATTCAGTTCGCCGCCGGTCGCGGTGAGGGAGGAGAGCATCAGCTTGTATGTCGCTTTGCCATCCTGCCAGTCGAGCGTGCCCACATTCCAGGAGCCCTCTTCCTGATCATTTTTGCCGCTGCTGGTCAGCTCAATCTGACCGTTGATCTGGCCAAGAGCGGAAATATCGCCGGGATTGGTGACGTTCTCGACCTCGACGTCCATCAACAGCTGCAGCATCTTCGGATTATGCTTCGAGGCATCAATGGCCGCGAAGGCGTTCCCGAAAGAGGCCGTCGGCGTTTCGGCACCCTTACCGGTAATGGTGGCATCCATTGTAAAGGGAATATTGCCCACCTCGTAGGTGGTATCCCAATCAGGCTCGGTCACATCCTCTTTTTCGGCAGGCCGGGAGGTGTCCACAATCGTCACATTGCGAAACCGAATCATATGGACACCGGTTGTCGCAGCCGGAAGCCCCGCCAGCTCGAAACGGAAAAAAGTGATGCTGGCCGGATCAAAATTCTTATTTTTGGAACCGGTCGGAAAGGTCAGCAGGATATCGTTCCACTTCCCCGCAACCAGATCAGAGCCGTCTGCCTGTTTGAGGGATTTGGCCGACCAGGTGAGGTAGTAACCGGCTTCCATTTTGGTAGCCAGCTCAAATTGGCCGAAAGGTGCCTGCAGCACGTCCAGTGGATTCTCAACAGTGTCGTCGAAGCTGTCTATGTAGAACTGCATACTCAGTGCCAGATTATCGTCCGCCACATCGGAAACATCGATGGACAGCTGAGTATCCCAGACATTTCCATAGATAATCTGCTCACCGGGGATTCGCGTTGCGTCTTTTTGCTCGAAGATAGTACTGAGGACATAGTTGTCCATCAAATCCTTCTTGTCCTCCGCCGCAGAGGCGAAGGGCATGACCAGCGAGGGCAGCAGGAGCAGTCCGCTCAGCACACCCGCCAGCAATCTTTTGATTCGCATGGTATTTTCCTCTCTTTCAAATTCTTCTCAATTTGTCAGTTCCCCGACTGCGAACTCACAATAGCACAGAACACACAAAAAATCAATATAGTTGTGCAAAAAAACAGGACGTGGAACTGTGTTTTTATGTAAAAAAGGGAACTGCCATTTAACAGATCCCTTTTTTATGATATTTATTTTGCGGCGAGACCGATCCTTTCACCCATTCGAACGACAGTCTCGCAGTGGCGGCAGGTGTTGTCGAGGATGTCCGGGTCGATCACAGCTGCCCCTTTTTGCAACAGCAGGACAATGGTAGAGCCACCGAACTCAAAGAGCCCCTTCTCCTCGCCGCGGTGGAAGGAGCCCACTCCGTGGTGATTACGGATGCGCCCAACCATCAGTGCGCCGACCTCGACCTGGATTACCTCGCCGAAACGGCGGGTATACAGCGTCGTGTATTCCCGGCAATTGCGCTTATAGATATTGCAGTGGCTGAGCGCGATCGGCTGGACAGTGTGCAGCACGCCGGAAATAAACCGGTTGTCGGATTTTTCTCCATCATCGATATAACAGTAGCGGTGGTAGTCGTCCACCGCCAGACGGCAGATCAGGCAGACGCCGTCTCGATAACGTTCCGCTGCCGGATCGCCGCCCAGCAGCTCAGAGAGCGTATACGGCGCATCCTTGATCCAGAAACGGCTGTCCGCGTCGACGGGATAGGCGGACAGTTTGCAATCACAGGGGGCGATCAGATGATTGGGATCCGGATCAACCGGTCGAAGTTCCGGTCGAATGCGGCGGGTGAAAAACGCGTTATAGGAGGGATAGGGCGGCGGTTCGTACTGGGACAGGTCGATCCCATGGCGGCGGACAAAGCCGTCTATCGCGCGGGCGGACAGGCGACTGTCCAGAAAACGCCCCGCGAGCCGCGAAACCGCCGGGCGTGTCAGTCCCCGCAAAAGCAGCCGTCCCGGCAAAGAACCGTATAAAAACGTCAGCAAACCGCCGGGCCGATCCTCCATCGGGATCACAGCGCGCTGAACCAATGTATGTTCCATGTGGTTTTAGTCTCCTCTTTCGGATACGTCTGTTGGTATGGCCGTGCGCCGGCTGTGCCGGAGCATGCGGATATGGTGTAACAGGGTTACACCGCCGCTGAAGGCCAGACAAAAATAATAGGTAATGCCGCGGGTTAGCAGCATGGCGGGCATCAGAAGCTCCTTTCCGAATACCGGACGGAAGAGCAGGAGAAACATCCCCTCTGCCGCGCCGACCGCACCCGGCAGGGGAAGGGCGCAGACCGAGATGGTCGTCAGCGTTTGCAGCGCCAGAATCTCTCCGAAGGAATGTGCATGCAGGCCGAGCGCACGATAGACAAGCCAGGTAATCGCCAGCACAGCCAGCCGTTGCAGGATACACAGCGCCAGCAGTTTGAGCAGGATCAGCGGATGACTGCGGACGTAACGGGCACCGGCGGCATACTCATCGAGACTGGCCTCAAAAGCGGCAAGGCGCTGCTCAGAATCTTTGAGCAGCCGGACGCGGGCCAGCAGTCGAATACCGAAGCGGCCAATGCGTCCGACCAACCGCCGCTGAAACATGGCAAGCAGGCTCGCCGCGATCAGTCCGGCGTTCAGCACCACGCCGAGCAGCAGGAGGCCGAGAAAAACCGGCGGTCCGTCTGTAATCAGTGCGGGGTAACCCAGCACGGCGAGCATACCGAGCAGCAGCAGTGCGGCGGTATACTGCACGATGGTGATCAAAATCGCGACCCCGGATTTCGAAAGCGGCACGCCGTCTTTTGCCATATAATATGCCATGGCGGGCTGTCCGCCGGTGGCCGAGGGCGTGACCGCAGAAAAATAGTAGTCGGTATTGGCGTAGATAAAAGCACGTGTCCGGCTGATTGGGTGGCCGAGAGAGCGGCAGACTGTTCGTAGACAGCCGCCCTCACAGGCGATACAGACGAGTACAAGACCGAAACCGGGAAGCAGATAACGCCAGTCGGCACGGGCCAGCAGCCGAAGCAGCTTGCGCGGTTCATAGCCGCGAAGCAGTAGCCAGAAGGTCAGCGCCATCAACAGGACGACGACGGCCAGGCTGCCTATATTTTTCCATTTGCCGGGGCGTCCGACTGGTTGCTGTTCCATCGTCATCACCACGCTTTCCCGGCGGTTTTCGGCCGCCGTACGATAAAAGTCCGACCTTTGTATTATACCGCCTTGGAAAAGGTTCCGCAACCGTTTCTGTTCATTTGGCGGCAATTCCCTTGACAGTTGTCAAATTTGGCTGAGAATTTCCTGTATTTCTGTTTCGCTAACCCGTCTGTCGCTGGTTTTGAGGGTAAGAGTCAGCCGCTCCGAACGGAAAGTCTCCCGGCAGATCGCCGTGATAGTCGCTGGTTCTACAGCAGCGTAGGCTGCTGCCCGTTCCGACCAGTTGATATAGGGTAGTCCCAGTATATGTCCCTCATAGGCGCGGATCCAGTTGTATTCTTCGCAGTTGTCGAGCGTAAGACCGGCATTGTCGACATAAAGCGCGCGAACCAGCTCGAGTTCATCGCGCAGCTCCTGCTTCATTACCGAAAGGACGGCGGCCGCTGCACGGATGGAGGGCAGCAAATCTGCCGAACTGGTCTCATACTGGAAATACAGGCAGCCGATATTGTTGTATTTTTCGAGGCAGGCATCGTAGCTGTAGGCATACCCGGTCTGCTCCGACAACGCCTGATAGAGCTTACAGCTGTCGCCGGTAAAGAGGATGTCATAGAGCAGGTCAAGCGCCGCGTTCGGATAGCGGCCGGTGTCGATGTCCAACGAAAGTCGGACGAGATGCCCGTCACCGTTTTTGATTGCGACCCGGCCGTTTCGCCGGGCAAAGCCGGTCGGCAGCGGAGCGCGGTTGTCCCGCAGAGGACCGTCTCCGACCGGAAATCGGTCGACAAAGGCGGCGAGACGGTGGATCTGCGCCTCGGAAAATCGGCCGGTCGCATAGAAAAAAACATTGGACACAGTCAGCAGTTCCCGTTGCAGCCGCGCAAGCGCCGTCGGGCCGAGCCGGTCGAGTACAGCGGGACGCCCGGTGATGGAATGGCGCAGGGGTGTATCCGCCCAGACCAGCTGACGGGAGAAAAAATCGAGCGAGCGGCGCTCGCCGTCCTCACGGATTTCCGCTTTGATACGGCGGCGTTCCATCGCTACCTCCGCTGTGGAGAGCCGCATGGGTGCAAAAATCTGCGAGAGCAGCTCGGCAGCTGTATCAAAATGCCGGGCGGCGCCGGTGATCTTGAACTGGATCAGCTCGCGGCAGGTGCAGGCGGAAAATTCGAGTCCAAGACGATCGAGCATCCGATAGAGCCCGCCGTCCAGCCGCGCCTGCAAGTGCCGGAACACCATATGCTCGAAAGCGTGTGAGCAGCCGTTTTGGTTGTCCGACTCATAGAGCGGCCCAGCCTTGACGTAGAGGCAGAGGCAGAAGCCGTGCAGCCGGGGATTGGCGTCGTAATACAGCGGGATGCCTGCCGCTGTCCTCAGTTCCCGTTCCATGGCGTCTCCTCCTCCCAAAGCATATGCAGCATCCGGTCGGAATCTTCCAGAAATTGCCGCGTGATCTGATAATGCTCGGTTTCGCGATAGGAGACGGAACGGATACCGGTTTCGTCGAGAAGGCGGACATCCGCCCCGGGATAGGCCATGAGCTGTCTCTTATACACATCTCCGAGCCCACGAGACCTCTCTACATCTCGT
>USLV01000121.1 GCA_900555705.1 uncultured Oscillospiraceae bacterium
CCGCGAGCACATTAAACAGCGGGATCGTCACCGCCGCCATCAGCGACGGCACACCGGCAGCGGCCTTCCCCACCAGCGAAGTGGTAACCGGCAGGCCGAACAGCACAAAATTGCTGCGAAAAATCCCCTGGATCAGCGCGCCGCGGCGGCGGTTGTACTTTTCCAGCAGCGGCACCAGCAGCATCGCAGCGGCAAAGATCAGCAGTACACCGCCTACCGCCCAGAGCAGCAATCGCGGATTCCAGACATCCTGGATGGAGGTACCGAGCACGTTCCGAAACAGCATCAGCGGCAGGAACACCTGAAACACCAGCCGGTTGATCCCCTTTACAAGGCGGTCGTCCAAAAGCCGCAGACGCCGCAGGCCATACCCAAGCGCCATACAGAAAAACAGCGGCAGCACCACACCGCCCGCCACACGCAAACTCTCCATTCGCCTCACCCCCATATATCCCGGTTATTATACCGAATCCCGGCCGATGTGTAAACACCGGTATCAAAAAAGGAGCAACTCTTATGCGCGGCATGCGACAAGCCCACCAGCAGACCTCCTATGAGGAGGCGCGCCGTTATCTGGAAGAAGCCCCCTACGGCGTGCTCTCCACCCTCTGCGATGACGGCCAGCCCTATGGTGTCCCGCTCTCTTTCGTTCTCTCCGGAAACGCGCTCTATTTCCACTGCGCCAACGAGGGGCAGAAGCTCTCGAATATCACCCGCTGTGACCGCGCCTGTTTTACGGCGGTCGCCGAAGCAGCCGTCCACCCGAAGCAGCTGACCGCTTCCTATCGCAGCGCGATCGCCTTCGGCAGTATCCATATCATCGAAAACGATACGGAACGGCGTCAGGCGCTCCGTCTGCTCTGCCGGAAATATGCACCTGACGGTCCCTCGCCGGAACCGGCTATTGCGCATGGACTGGACAAAACCGTGATCCTGCGGCTGGATGTGGAATATATTTCCGGAAAATGCCATCCCGCGCCCTGATTTGCTTCCAATTCTTTCGACGTTTTTTCGAAAATGGGGCTTGCCTAATTGTGCCTTCTTTGCTATACTATGGTATGAATGTTATAAATGAAAGGTAGTTGTATAATGCTTTTGGAAAAAACCGTTCATATCCCGGATCTGGGCGACGTTGGGGCCGACAGCGGCTTTGAGCTGCTGACCAAAACCTCCGACGGCAAATTCGAAACCGGCAAAAACGGTGTTCTCGACATCGTGACGACCGGCGACAAGAAGGTGGAGTTCGTCTCCTTCGGAAGCCACTCCCTCGCCTGCGTCCGTTCTTCTATCGCCTACCCGGTCTATTATCCGGTGCTGCCGGTCAACATGGAGCGCCCGGTCAAGACCGTCCTGATGGATCTCGACGGCACCACCGTCCGCAGCGAGGAATTCTGGATCTGGATTATCCAGATGAGCATCGCGAGCCTGCTTGGCAATCCGAAGTTCGAGCTCGAAGAGGCGGATATGCCCTATGTCTCGGGCCACAGCGTGTCCGAGCATCTGCAATACTGCATCGACAAGTATTGCCCCGGTGAGTCGCTCGACAAGGCGCGCGACTTCTATTTTGAGCACACCCATCGTGAGATGGAAGAGATCATGGCCGGTCGCGGCCGCGACGGTGCGTTCACCCCGACCGTCGGCGTCAAGGACTTTCTGCTCGAGCTCAAGAGCATGGGCATCAAGATCGGCCTCGTGACCTCGGGCCTGTATGAGAAGGCCTGGCCGGAAATCCTGTCCGCGTTCAAGACGCTCGGCATGGGCGATCCGAAGGACTTCTATGATGCCATCATCTCGGCCGGCTTCCCGCTGCGCAAGGGCTCGGTCGGCACCCTCGGCGAGCTGTCGCCGAAGCCGCATCCGTGGCTCTATTCCGAGACCTCCATTGTCGGCCTCGGCGCGGACTTTGCAGACCGCAACCATGTCGTCGGTATCGAGGACAGCGGCGCGGGCGTCTGCTCGGTCCGTCTCGCGGGCTACACCACCATCGGCATCGCCGGCGGCAACATTGTGGAAAGCGGCACCAAGGCCGTTTGTACATACTACGAGCAGAATTTCGCGGATATCATGAAAGTCATCAAAGGATAAGGAGTTGAGTTTTATGGCAGACAAGAAAATCCAGTGCCATTTTATCTCCAACACGCACTGGGACAGAGAGTGGCGCTTCTCCGCCAGACGGACGCAGTACATGCTCGGCTACATGCTCGACATGCTGATGGACATTCTGGATAAGGAGCCCGGCTTCCGTCACTTCCATCTCGATTCGCAGACCATGCCTGTGCAGGACTATCTCGAGGTGTATCCGGAGAAGAAGGAGCGCTTCAAGAAGTTCGTTCAGGAAGGCCGCATCGGTATCGGCCCCTGGTTCTGCCTGCCCGACGAGTTCACCGTCGGCGGCGAGTCGCTGATCCGCAACCTGCTGCTCGGTCACAAAATCGGCCGGGAAATGGGCGGCATCAGCAAGACCGGCTATTCCCCCTTCGGCTGGGGCCAGATTTCCCAGCTGCCGCAGATCTATGCCGGCTTTGATATCCACTTCGCCTCTTTCTATCGCGGCCTGAACGAGTATGAGGCCCCGACTTCCGAATTCTTCTGGGAGAGCCCGGACGGCACCCGCGTTTTCGCCTCCCGTCTCGGCAAGCGCCCGCGCTACAACATCTGGTATGTCGTGCAGCGCCCGGTGTATTTCAATCAGGAGAACGAGGGCAACCGTGACTTCCTCTGGAACGACAACAACGGTATCTTCAAGTTCATCGACTCCAACTACTATCAGCTCGACTATCAGTATGCGCACCCGTACTTCGAGTATCACAAGGAGAACATCAAGCCGCGCGGCGAGCAGGCTATCCGCGAGCAGAACGATGACTGGACCACGTCCCACCGCTTCTGGTCGAACGGCCACGATTCCTCCTGCCCGGATATCCGCGAAGTGCAGATGATCAAGGATCTCGACGAGGCACTGCCGGATGCCGATGTCTTCCACAGCACCCTCCGCGAGATGGAGCAGGGCATCATCGACGAGTTTGATCCGAACACCCGCGTTCTGAAGGGTGAGATGCGCGCTCCCTTCACGAAGGGTTCGGTCTCCGGTATGTTCGGCTGGATTCTCTCCGCCAGAACCTACATCAAGCAGGACAACTTCAACACCGAGCGTCAGATCACGAACTATGCGGAGCCGCTGGCTGTCTTCGCCACCATGGCGGGCGCCCCCTATCCGCAGAACTTCATCGACCTGTCCTATAACTACCTGCTGCAGAACCATGGCCACGACAGCATCGGCGCCTGCGGCCGCGACATCGTCTATGAGGACGTTGTCTCCCGTTACCGTCAGTCCCGCGAGCTGTCCAGCTGTGTCTTCGAGCGCGCGTTCATGGATGTTGCCGGTGACATCGATCTGCGTGACTGGAGCCGTGATGACGCCGCGATTGTGGTGTACAATCCCGCTCCCTTCAAGCGCTCCGAGGTCGTGAAGGTGATCGTGGAGGTTCCCGCCGAGTGGCGTGCCCAGACCTTCCAGATCCTCGACACCGACGGCAGCAAGCTGACCTATCAGGTGCTCGCCACCAACAAGAACAACGCCCAGATCATCCAGAACCCGAACGACGTGGCCAATGTGCTGCACACTCAGCAGTACACCATCCAGCTCGAGGTCAAGGACATCCCGGCGATGGGCTATAAGACGCTGAAGATGCAGCCGCTCAACGGCGTCCGCGCCTCGACCCCGGTCACCATGCTGAAGCAGCCGCAGGTGATGGAGAACGAGTATCTGCGTGTCTCCTTTAACGCGAACGGCACCTTCAACGTCTATGACAAGGAGAACGACCGTACCTATAACGGCCTGCACTTCTTTAAGGATACCGGCGAAATCGGCGATCCGTGGCAGCACTTTGTCCCGGAGAACGACGAGACCTTCACGACGCTCAACGAGCGCGCGAAAATCACGCTGGTGCACGAGGGCGAGCTCGAGGTCGCCTATCGCGTCGTGCTCGACTGGGCGCTGCCGGAGAAGCGGTCGATGGACGAGAAGACCCGTTCCCCGCATCTCAACCCCTGCAAGATCGAGAGCATTGTCTCCCTGAAGAAGGGCAGCCGCTATGTCGATATCGAGACGGTTGTCGACAACCAGTCCGAGGATCACTATCTGCAGGTTGGTTTCCCGACCTACATCAACGCTGAGTACTCCTATGCGCAGGGCCAGTTTGACGTTGTCAAGCGCCAGGTCGCGAAGCTCGACTACTCGCTGTATGATGAGATCCCGATGACCGAGCATCCGATGAACTCCTTTGTTGACCTGTCCGACGGCAAATACGGCGTCGCGCTGCTCAACGAGGGCCTGAAGGCCTATGAGGCGTCGGATGACGAGGCCAACACCATGTACATCTCTCTGCTCCGCGCCTTCCCGCTGCGGATCTGCGTCACCTCCGACATGCAGGATTACAGCTGGGAGAAGGGCTCGCAGTGCATCGGCAAGAACCACTTCCACTATGCGTTCATGCCGCACGCGGGCAACTGGGAGGATGCCAACGTCTGGGGCGAGTCCGAGAAATATAACCTCGACCTCGCGGTTTGCCAGCTGGCGCCGACCGCCCACGGCAAGAACGCCCTCACCCATTCCTTCCTGGAGCTGGGCACCGAGCGTCTGAACGTCAGCGCGGTGAAGAGAGCGGAGGAAGGCGACGGCTATGTTGTCCGTCTCTTCAACCCGTCCGACAACACCGTCAAGACGAACATCCGTCTGAACGGCGGCCTCGCCCCGATCGACACCCCGCAGTCCCCTGTGGAGCGTCAGAAGGCCGAGTTCGAGCTGCCTGCCTATTCCGACAAGAAGTGGAGCTGCGTGAAGCTGGTCTCCCTCGAGGAGAAGGACATCTCCGAGCTGTCGGTTGACAAGGATGGCTTTGTTGCTGTCTCTTATACACATCTCCGAGCCCACGAGACCTCTCTACATCT
>USLV01000122.1 GCA_900555705.1 uncultured Oscillospiraceae bacterium
TAGCTTCGTCGGCAGCGTCAGATGTGTATAAGAGACAGGATGAACTGATACTCGAACTCGGCGGCGCGGTATCGCCGATGAAACTGCTGCCTGTTTCCGGAGATGGTTTTCTCTTCCTCGTACTGCCGGTGCGGATGAAGAAGGCCTGAGCAGCCAAAACGGAGAGAAGGGAATGGCAATATGACGGAAAAAGTGGGAATTTCCACCCCGTTTATCCGATTGGACGCGTTTTTAAAGCTGTGCCGTGCGGTTGAAACCGGCGGTCATGCCAAAGTGATGATCCAATCGGGTGAAGTTATGGTAAATGGAGAGACCTGTTTGATGCGCGGGAAAAAGCTGACTCCCGGCTGTCTCGTACAGGTGAAAGGGGATGCGGCCACCTATGAGGTGACGGCCGGATAGCGAAAGGAACGGCGAATGTATGAGGGTTGACCGGCTGGAGACGGACGGCTTTCGCAATTTGATGTCCGGCTGTTTTTGTCCGACGGATGGGGTCAATATTCTTTTCGGGCAGAACGCGCAGGGAAAAACCAATCTGCTGGAGGCGGTCTGGCTCTTCACCGGCGGCCGCAGCTTTCGGGGATCGCGGGACAGCGATATGATCCGGTTCGGCGGGGAAATGGCACGGCTGCGTTTGGATTTTGAAGCGCGTGACCGTGTACAGCAGGCGGATATCCGCATTGGAGCCAGACGCCTGGCGAGTCTGAATGGGGTTCAGCAGAAATCCGCTGCCCGTCTGGCAGGGCAGTTCTGTGGGGTGATCTTCTCCCCCGCGCATCTCTCTCTGATACAGGATGGCCCCGAGGGGCGGCGGCGGTTTCTGGATGGTGCTTATTGTCAGCTGCGGCCGGGCTATTTATCGGTATTGGCGGATTATCAGCGGACGCTGCTGCAGCGAAATACGCTGCTGAAGACCATACGGAAATCAGGCGGCTCCCCTTCCCTGTTGGATATCTGGGATCAAAAGCTCGCAGAAACCGGCGCACGGGTCGTGCTTGCGCGGCAACGGTATGTCCGGCGGCTGGAGCCGCAGGCGGGAGAAATCTACCGGGGACTGTCCGGCGGCCGCGAGGAGCTGACGCTTACCTATCAATGTACCGGGATACCGGAAGAGACGGCAGAGGGACAGCTTGTGTCCCGGCTGTACGATGCGGTTTTCGGGGCCAGAACAGCGGATATTGCCGCCGGATTTTCGACAGTGGGGCCGCACCGGGACGACCTGTCGGTCTGCATCAATGGCCTGTCTGCCAGAACCTTTGGTTCACAGGGACAGCAGCGGTCAGCAGTTCTGGCGCTGAAGCTCTCGGAGGCGTCGGTTCTCCGGGAGGTGACCGGCGAACAGCCGGTGGCGCTGCTCGACGACGTGATGAGCGAGCTGGATGAATCGCGTCAGGACTATATTCTCAATCATATTCACGGTTGGCAGGTGCTGATCACCTGCTGCGAGCCCTCGGCCGTGCTGCGGCTGACGGGCGGCGCGACGTTTCATGTGAAACAGGGATACATTCAACGGGTTTCCTGAATGAATGGGAGGAAAACGGAATGGCAGAACAAAAGCCGATAACCTATGAACAGAAGATGCAGCACATTCAGGAGGAGAGCCGGAAACGCAAGCGCCGGGTTCTGTTGATAGCGCTGCCGATTGTGCTTGTGGCGGCAGCGCTGCTGGTACTCGGTATGTCGCTCAACATGCGCTATTTTGCGCTGTATATCGCGCTGTTTCTGATCGTCGTCACCTTCACAGCCAAAATGGCGGTTTCCAAAATCGGGGAGATTATGGCGTTCCAGAAGCATCAGCTTACGCTTCTGGAATCCGATGAGCCTTTTGGGCAGTTCCAGTTGAAAGGATAGTCTATGTATCTGCATTTGGGTCAGGAGATTGTGGTCAGAACGCAGGATATTGTCGGAATATTTGATATGGATACCACGACAATATCGCGGCATTCCCGCCAGTTTCTGGCGGATGCGGAAAAAGGCGGCAGGGTGTTCAATGTCTCCTATGAGCTGCCAAAGTCGTATATTGTCTGCGTGGAAGAGGATGGGACCGAGACGGTTTATATCTCACAGATTTCCACCTCTACGCTTCTGAGGCGTGCCAGACTGATATAACCAGCGAGAAAGGAAAGGCAAAACGGTATGGATATGGATCACGAATTGGAAAACGGGCAGATGGAGGAAGGCAACAAGCCATATGACGAAAGTCAGATTCAGGTTCTGGAGGGGCTTGAGGCCGTCCGGAAGCGTCCCGGCATGTATATCGGCTCCACCGGTCCGAAGGGCCTGCACCATCTCGTCTATGAAATTGTTGACAACTCAATTGACGAGGCGCTGGCAGGCTATTGCACGGATATTGATGTGGAGATTCTGCCGGGTGATATCGTATCTGTCCGGGATAACGGCCGCGGTATTCCGGTCGGCATGAACGAGAAGCTGGGCATCCCAACCGTGACGGTGGTTTTGACCGTGTTGCATGCGGGCGGTAAATTCGGCGGCAGCGGTTATAAGGTTTCGGGCGGTCTGCATGGTGTCGGCTCTTCGGTTGTCAACGCGCTTTCTGAGTGGCTGGAGGTCGAGATCTCCCGCGAGGGAAAAATCTATGCCCAGCGGTTTGAGCGCGGCAACGCGGTCAGCGAGCTCTCGGTGATCGGTGATTCGGATCATGACGGTACGCTGATTCGGTTCAAAGCCGATCCCGAAATTTTTACCGAAACCACCGAATATGATGATGAGACGCTGCAAAAGCGGCTGCGGGAGCAGGCATTTCTGAACGCCGGTCTGCGCATCACCTTTACTGACCGGCGGGATGAGGAGCATATTGTCAGCGATGTCTATTGCTATGAGGGCGGTATCTCCTCCTTTGTTGATTATATGAACAAAACCCGCGGCTATCAGGTATTGCATCCTGAGGTGATCCATCTGTCGAAGAGCGACGGTGATTCGTTTGCCGAGGTGGCGCTGCAATATAACGACAGTTACAACGAGACTATCCTCTCCTTTGCCAACAATATGCATACGGTTGACGGCGGTACGCATGAGACGGCTTTTAAAAACGGCATTACGCGTATTTTTAACGACTATGCACGGAAACATAGCCTGCTCAAGGACAGCGACAACAGCCTAAAGGGCGACGATGTACGTGAAGGGCTGGCCGCTGTCGTCAGTGTCAAGCTCAAGGACGCGCAGTTTGAATCCCAGACCAAAGCAAAGCTTGGTAACACCGCAATGGGTTCCCTGATCAATTCGCTTCTGAATGAGAAGCTGGCGCCCTTCCTTGAGGAAAATCCGGCGGTTGCAAAGGGCATTCTCGAAAAATCCATCAATGCGGCACGGGTGCGCGAAGCGGCCCAGCGGGCACGGGAGCTGGCCAGAAAAAAGAGCGGCCTTTCCTCAACCCGAATGCCGGAGAAGCTCGCGGACTGTATCTGGAGCGATATGGAGCGGACGGAGCTCTACATCGTTGAGGGTGATTCCGCAGGCGGTTCCGCTATCAGCGGACGCGACCGCAATTTCCAGGCGATCCTCCCCCTCTGGGGAAAGATGCTGAACGTGGAGAAAGCGCGGCTGGACAAGGTCTACGGTAATGAAAAGCTGATACCGATCGTGGTCGCGCTCGGCTGTGGTATCGGCGATGATTTTGATCTCTCCAAGCTGCGCTATGGAAAGGTCATCATCATGGCGGATGCCGACGTCGACGGCGCCCATATCTGCACCCTGCTGCTCACCTTCTTTTTCCGCTACATGCGGCCGCTGGTGGATGCGGGCCATGTTTATATCGCGCAGCCGCCGCTGTTCAAGGTCAGCAAGGGCAAACAGGTTCGGTATGCCTTCTCCGACCCGGAGCGGGACAAATATATTGCCGAGTTTGGCGGAAACGCCGATATCCAGCGCTATAAGGGTCTTGGTGAGATGGACCCGGATCAGCTCTGGGAGACGACGATGGATCCGGCTTTCCGCACGATGAAGCGGGTGGAGATCGAAGACGCGGCGGCGGCGGACGAGGCGTTCACCATTCTGATGGGTGACAAGGTGGAACCGCGTAAGGAATTCATCGAAAAGAATGCCCAGTATGTCAACAATCTCGATATCTGATACAGGGAGATGAGCAAAACGGAGCAGGCGGAGAAAGTGGAGTTTGTCCTGACCGAGGAGGAATGGCGACGGGCACTGCGATTTTCGCTCCGAAAGGCCGGACCTGTCCGACTGGCGGTGCAGGCAGTGATACTGGCAGTCGTAGGGGTATACAGCCTCGTGTCTTTTTTTATGGGAAACCGGCGGGACGGCTATCTGCTGCTGATAGGGATTTCATCCCTTGTGTTGATTATTTTACAGTGGATAGTGCCTGACCGGATGTTTCGCCGTGAAGCAAAGGAACGGGTGGCGGAGGCGAAACCGCTGCGGCTCTGGTTTTCAGAAGCGGGCATCGCGGCCGGAGGTGATCCGGAACAGCCGCCCGAGACGACCGATCCGGTTTACGGGCAGGTCGCTGTCCATGGAGATATCGCCATTTGGAGCATTGGCCGACAGTATGTGCCGGTTCCAAAACGGGTGCTGACCGCAGCACAGTGGAAAAGGCTGACGGGAGAAGAAAAGGAGAGCTGATGACCGATGGCGACGGAAATTCCGTCCAGAGCGGACATTCCGGTGGAACTGACCGCGGAAGAATATGAACAGGCGGCTCTGCTGCATGCTCGACGTGTCGGAAGGCTCCGCACATTGCCACTCGTGATCGGTGTGTCACTTGTGCTGCTGGCGGCGGGCTTCTATTCTCTCCGGTATTATCAGGGAGTGCTCTCGCTGGTGCCGTCGGTGGTTTTTCTGCTGCTCGGCGTGTTGCTTCCGGTGCTGTATGTTTGGAGAGAGCCTGCGGCTATGAAGAAACAGGCGCGGGCGGACTATGCGGTTTTTTCCGTTTTGATGCAGCCAATGACAG
>USLV01000123.1 GCA_900555705.1 uncultured Oscillospiraceae bacterium
AGATGGGGCTCTCCGGCTGGGTCGGCGGCCGCCGCGTGCTGGTCGGTAACCGTCGGCTGCTCGAGAACCATGGCGTCGATGTGCCGTCACGTGATTATGAGCTGCGGTATACCAGAGATAACCGCCGCCTCGTTTATCTCTCGACCGGCGGCGAGTTGTCCGCGATGTTTGTTGTCAGCTATATGGCGGATGCGCACATTGCGGAGGCACTTGCGCCGCTCGGCGAGGAGGGGATCACGCTGCTTGTGCGGACCTGCGACCCCAACATCACCCGGGAGCTGATTTGTTCCTGTTTCGGACTGGACGAATACTACGTCGATATTCTCGACGTTGCGGCGGGACGCACCTATGAACGGCTGGCCGGAGACGCGGCGGAGACACTTCCGGCGCTTCTCGCGACCAATGGCCGCGTCGAGGGAATGGCAGCGGCACTGACCTCCTGCCGAAGGGTACGTCCGAAGGTGACGCGTTCCGCAGTGGCGCAGATTGTCGCAGGCGGTTGCGGCCTGTTGCTAAGCGCCTTTGTGGCGCTCTACACCGGCTTTGCCTTGCCGCCGGCCTATCAGCTTGGTTATCTTGCGGCGGGCTCGCTGGTTTCGCTGGCTCTCTGCCTGTTTGGAAAGAAATAAGCCGTCTGCAGACGGACGAGGAGTGGAATCAAGCATATGGCAAATCGGGATACGGGTTACAGCGACGGCCTGAACCTGCCTTATAGTCTGGAGGCCGAGCAGGCGGTACTCGGTGCCGTCCTGCTGGACCCCGAGAGCATCAATGAGCTGGACGGGCTGTCGGAAGAACAGTTCTATCTGCCGGAGCATCAGGCGATCTATCGCGTCATGTGTGGGAAATGGCTGGCGGAAAACGAGACGATCGACTTCGTCACGGTTCTGGAAGCGCTGAAATCCGAGGGCTTTTTTTCCGGCGAGGAGGGGAAAGCCTATCTGCTGAAGCTCGCGAACCTCGTGCCCTCGATCTCCAATATCCGCCACTATGCCCAGATCATCCGCGAGAAGCACGCCATCCGTTCGCTGATCCGGGTCAGCCGGGAGATTCTTGACGACGCGATGGAACCCGGTGCGGATGCGAAGGAGCTGCTCGACAGCGCCGAACAACGCATTTTTGAGCTGCGCGACCGACGGGAGACGGGGGGGCTTGTCTCAATCCGACAGGTAATCGTCGACAATTACGATACCTTTGCCAAGATGACCTCGGAGGAGCACCGCAACGATTTTGTTGGTATCCCGAGCGGCATCTCGGCCCTTGATGATATCACCACTGGCCTTAACCGGTCGGATCTCATCATCGTCGGCGCCCGTCCGGGTATGGGAAAAACGAGCTTTGCGCTGAACCTCGCCAGGAATGTGGCGGAAAAGGGGCAAACGGTCGCGATCTTTTCTCTCGAGATGTCCCGGGAACAGCTTGTCAACCGGATGCTTTCCTCAGAGGCGCGTGTCTCCGGCAAAAAGCTGCGTGTCGGCAACCTGAGCGCCGACGAATGGGCTCGTATGGCGGTTGCCTCCAGCACACTCTATAATATGCCGGTGTTTCTGGACGATACTTCGAGCATCACCGTGCCGGAGATGAAAGCACGTCTGCGCCGCATGCAGCGGATTGACTTTGTGGTGGTGGACTATCTGCAGCTGATGCAGTCGGCGAAAAAGACCGATAACCGCGTGCAGGAGGTCAGCGACATCACACGGAATCTGAAGATCATGGCGAAAGAGCTGAATGTGGCGCTGCTGGTCTGCGCCCAGCTCTCGCGCGGAACCGAAAAACAGACCAACCATCGTCCGGCGCTGGCGGATCTGCGGGAATCCGGCTCGATTGAGCAGGATGCGGATCAGGTGCTCTTCCTCTACCGGGACGAATACTATAAAAATGAAAAAGAGGACCCCTCGCAGGTCGAGATGGGAACCTCCGAGGTGATTGTCGCCAAAAACCGGCATGGCGAACTCGGTACTGTCAAGCTCTCCTGGCAGGGCGAATTCACCAAGTTCAGTGGACTGGAGCTGCACCGTGATGGCTGAGCTGACGGAGAAGGTGCTGGCGGCTGTTCGGGACGGCGCGCTGCTGGTGGCGGGGGACAGCCTGCTGATTGCGTTCTCCGGCGGCGCGGATTCGATGGCGCTGACCGATGTGTTGCTGGCGCTGCGGGAGCAGCTTGGAATCGGTCGGCTGGCGGCGGCTCATCTCAATCATTGCCTGCGCGGATCGGAATCCGATGGAGACGAGCAGACGGTTCGCCGCTTCTGTGCGGAACGGGAGCTGCCGCTGTTTGTGCAGCGGGTGGATGTCGCGGCGGAGGCTGCGCGGACAAAACGTGGGATCGAGGAGACAGCCAGGACAGTGCGCTATGCCTTCCTGCGGGAGACAGCAGCGCGGGAGGGCTTTTCGAAAATTGCCACCGCCCATACTGCCTCCGACAACACCGAGACGGTGCTTCTGCATCTGGCACGCGGCACAGGACTCGAAGGACTCTGTGGGATCCGGCCGGTCAACGGGCCGGTGATCCGGCCATTGCTCGGCTGCTCCCGCGCTGAGGTGGAGCGGTATTGCGCGACTCAGGAGCTCACCTTTGTGAACGACAGCAGCAATGCCGACGTGTCCTATGCGCGCAACCGGATACGGATGCAGGTGACGCCGTCTTTGCGAAAGCTGAATCCACGGCTGGATGAATCGGTCGGGCGGATGGTGCGGCAGCTGCAGGCGGTCTCGGCGTTCCTGCATGAGATGGCGGAGCAGGCGCTTGCAGAAGCGCGAATCTCGACCGGACGCTATCGCTGTGCGGTTTTCCGGGATCTGCCGGAGGCGGTCGGTTCTGCGGCGCTGCGGATGGCTTTTGCGGAGAGCGGCGGTGAAACGCTCGAGGAGCGTCACACGATTCGGCTGCTGCGGCTTTTGGAGAAGAACGGTTCCCTGGATTTGCCCGGCGGTATCAGGGCGATGTCCAGTGCCGGTGTTCTCGCGTTCGACAGAGAGGCACCAACGGCCGCTTCCGACGGTATCTGTGTACTTTCCCCGGGGGATTCTTATGGATATTGTGGAAGAAAATACCGCTGTGAGCTTGTTTATTTGGACAAATGGGAAAACAATCAAAAAGTTCATAAAAACTTATTAAAAAACGCTATGGATTATGATAAAATATGTGGCAGTATCCGGATGCGTTCCCGAATGGCGGGCGATGCTTATCATCCGGTTGGACGTGGATGCGGTAAAACGCTGAAAAAGCTCTTCCAGGAGGCGGCGATTCCCGCCTTCGCGCGCGCGTCGATTCCGGTTTTGGTCGACGACAACGGGATTGTGCTGGTCGCGGGCTTCGGCTGTGATCGACGGGTCGCGCCGGATGCGGATACACGGCGTTTATTGCTGTTTGGCGAATACGAACGAACAGGAGAAACAAATTGATGAAAACGCTTCATCCCGACGTGGCGGAGGTTCTTTTTACCGAAGAACAGCTGGCAACGGCTGTCAGAGAGCTCGGTGCCCGTATTAGTGAGGACTATGCGGGGAAGAATCTTTTTATGGTCAGCGTGCTGAAGGGTTCGCTGATCTTTATGGCGGATCTGATGCGCGCCGTCACGGTTCCCTGCGCCATCGATTTTCTCTCGGTTTCGAGCTATGGAGCCGGGACGACGACGAGCGGCGCTGTGCGCCTTCTCAAGGATCTGGACAGCCCGCTGGAGGGGAAGGATCTCCTGATTGTGGAGGATATTCTCGACTCCGGAGTGACGCTTTCCTATCTGCTGAAAACGCTCTCCGCCCGTCGTCCGAACAGCATCCGGCTTTGCACGCTGCTGGATAAACCGGAACGACGGAAGGTGGATATCCGGCCGGACTATGTCGGCATGCGGGTGCCGGACGCGTTCATTGTCGGTTATGGCCTCGACTATGCCGAGCGCTATCGCAATCTGCCGTATATCGGCGTTCTGAAGCCGGAGGTCTATTCCCGCTGAGCCTTGCATATCGGTCCCGGAGGGGCTTTTCGATAAAGGAGTTGAGAATTTGGAACCCAATCATAACAATGAATTTGGCAAAACCATCCGCAACATAGGGCTGCTTATCGGTATTCCTCTGTTGTTTATCATCGGCTTCTGGCTGCTGTTCGGAAACGGCGGCCGGAAGGGCGATCTGGCCTATTCGCAGTATGTCGCCTATTTCCATGAGAACAAGGTAGAGGAGTTTGAACTGGATCTCGGAACCGGCGATATGGAGATCCTGTTGCGTGAGGAATATCGCGAGGTCGACCCCGGAACCGGCAAGCCGGTGAATTCGACGATCAAATATACCGTTCCGAGCGTCCAGATTTTCTGGGATCAGATCAGGGATGATGTCGACAAAAACGGCCTTGTCTATAATTTTGATCCCCCGGAGCAGCTCCCATGGATTGTGAACCTGCTGCCCTCGCTGCTGATCATCGGCCTGATGGTGGCCATGTGGTTTATGATGCGTCGCTCGCTCTCTTCGATTGACGGCGGCAAAACGATGGGCTTCGGCAAGGCCCGTATCAAGCAGCCGGCCGACGAAAAGCGGAAGACGACCTTTGCGGACGTGGCCGGTGCGGACGAGGAGAAGGAAGAGCTGCGGGAGATCGTCAATTTCCTGAAATCCCCGAAGAAGTTCACCGAGCTCGGCGCCCGTGTGCCGAAGGGCGTGCTGCTGGTGGGCCCTCCCGGCACCGGTAAGACGTTGCTGGCCCGTGCAGTGGCCGGCGAGGCCGGTGTGCCGTTCTTCTCCATTTCGGGTTCGGATTTTGTCGAGATGTATGTCGGCGTCGGTGCGTCGCGTGTCCGCGATCTTTTCGACCAGGCGAAGAAGAACTCTCCCTGTATCATTTTCATCGATGAAATCGATGCGGTCGGCCGCCAGAGAGGCGCCGGTCTTGGCGGCGGCCACGATGAGCGCGAACTCTTATACAC
>USLV01000124.1 GCA_900555705.1 uncultured Oscillospiraceae bacterium
GCAGCGTCAGATGTGTATAAGAGACAGCGATTGCCCGCGCGCTTGCCAACAACCCCGGCGTGCTGCTGCTCGATGAGCCGCTTGCCGCGCTCGATCTCAAGCTCCGGAAGGATATGCAGGCCGAGCTCAAGAATATTCAGAAAAGCCTTGGCATTACTTTTATCTATGTCACCCACGACCAGGAGGAGGCCCTCTCGATGTCGGATACCGTGGTCGTGATGGACGGTGGCAAAATCCAGCAGATCGGTTCGCCGCAGGATATCTATAACGAGCCGGAGAACGCCTTTGTCGCGGATTTTATTGGCGAGAGCAATATCCTCGACGGCATCATGCATGAGGATTATCTTGTTGAGTTCTTCGGCCGTCGCTTTCCCTGTCTCGACAAAGGGTTTGCGCCGAAGGAGCCGGTCGACGTCGTGATCCGCCCGGAGGACATCGACATTGTAGAACCGGAAAAGGGGCATCTGACCGGTTCGGTGACCTCGGTCACCTTCAAGGGCGTGCATTTCGAGACCATCGTGGATTTCAAGGGCTTCAAATGGATGATCCAGACAACGGATTATTACGCTCCCGGCAGCACGATCGGCATTGTGCTCAACCCGGAGGATATCCACATTATGAAAAAGTCCGCCTATTCCGGCATGTTCGGCGATTACAGCTCCTATTCCGAGGAGTTCGACGAGATGGCGGATCCGGAGATCGACCTCGTCCATGAGGATGGTGACGGGGGTGAGGACTGATGCGGGCGAAATCCGCGGCCGCTCCGTTCGGCCTCTGGATGTTTCTCTTTACCGTAGTGCCGCTCGGCGTGGTTGTCTGGTTCGCGTTCACCGATGAAACGGGCGCCTTCACCCTCGCGAATATCGCCGCGATTGGAGGCTACGTCGGCACCTTCTGGGAGTCGATCAAGCTCGGCGCGATCTCGACGCTGCTCTGTCTCCTGCTTGCCTATCCGCTGGCCTACAGCATTTCCCGCTCGAGCGCGCGGGTGCAGCAGACGATGGTCATGATAGTCATGCTGCCGATGTGGATGAATTTCCTGCTGCGCACCTATGCCTGGATGTCGCTGCTTGAGGACAAGGGCTTTATCAACCAGTTCCTCGATCTGCTCGGCCTCGGCCCGGTGCATATGATCAATACCGACGGCGCGGTTGTGCTCGGTATGGTCTATAATTTCCTGCCGTATATGGTGTTGCCGCTTTATTCCGTCATGGTCAAGATCGATGGTCGTGTGATGGAAGCGGCACAGGATCTTGGTGCAAACGGCGCGAATGTCTTCCGTCGGGTGGTGCTGCCGCTTTCTGCGCCCGGTATCGTTTCCGGGATCACGATGGTCTTTGTCCCCGCTGTCAGTACCTTTATCATCACCAAGCTGCTCGGCGGCGGAAAGAAGATGCTGATCGGCGATGTGATCGAGATGATGTTTACAGGCAGCGGCAGGAACTACAACGTCGGTGCCGCGCTTTCCCTGGTGCTGATGGTTCTGATGCTGCTCTGCATGGCGTGCATGCGCTTTGTGGATAAGGACGATGAGGATTTGGGAGGGATGATGGTATGAAAGCCCTGTCCCGTATCTATAACGCGCTGATTTTCCTCTTCCTCTATGCGCCGATTCTGGTGCTCGTCGTCTTTTCCTTCAACGATTCGAAAAACCGCGTCGCCTGGCACGGCTTTACCACCCGCTGGTACGAGGATCTGTTCCGAAATGAACTCATTCTGAATTCGCTCAAGGTGACCCTGATCATCGCCGTGCTGGCTGCGCTGATTGCCACCGTGATCGGTACCGCCGCCGCGGTGGGCATTCACAGTATGAACGGCCGGCTGCGCCGGGTCTTTATGTCGGTCAACAACATTCCGATGGTGAATCCGGAGATTGTGACCGGTATCTCAATGATGCTGATGTTCGTCTTCATCTTCCGGGCGACAGGCTGGCTCAAACCGGGCTTCGGTACACTGCTTCTGTCACATATCACCTTCTGTATTCCGTATGTGGTGCTACAGGTGATGCCGAAGCTGCGACAGATGAACCGCCATATGTATGAGGCGGCGCTGGATCTCGGTTGTCCGCCGGCCGTGGCCTTCTTCCGGGTGGTACTGCCGGAGATCATGCCCGGCATCGTCACCGGCGCCATGATGGCGTTCACCATCTCGCTCGATGACTTTGTCATCAGTTATTTCAACTCGGGTTCGACGGCGCAAACGCTGTCCGTCACCATTTATTCCATGACCAAAAAGCCGGTCACGCCGGAGATCAACGCCCTTTCGACGCTGATGTTTGGAGCGGTCCTGCTTTTGTTGCTGCTTGTGAATATCCGGCAGATCCGGGATTCCGGCAGAAAAATGAAGGGAGATAGATAAATGAAAAAACTGGTATTTCTGTTGGCGGCCGTTCTGATGATGACGATGCTTCCAGCCTGTTCGGGGGACGATGGCGCTGTGACGATCAACGTCTACAACTGGGGCGAATACATCGACGATGAAGTGATGGATGTCAATCGGAAATTCACGGAGGAAACCGGTATCAAGGTCAATTATCAAACCTTTGAGGACAATGAGAAGATGTACACCCTGCTGAGCTCCGGGGCAGCGGAATACGACGTTGTGTTCCCCTCGGATTATATGGTCGGCAAGATGATCGCGGAGGGGATGCTTGCGAAGCTCAACTTCGATAACATCCCGAATTACTCCTATATAGATGAGCAGTACAAGGGTCTCGAATATGACCCGAACAACGAGTATTCCGTTCCCTATACCTGGGGTACGGTCGGCATTTTCTATAACAAGAAGCATGTTGACGAGGCGGATCTCGCCCAGGGCTGGGATATTCTCTGGAACGAGAAATACGCCGGAAAGATCTATATGTTCGACAATCCCCGCGACACCTTCGGCATCGCGCTGAAGAAGCTCGGGTATTCGCTGAATACGACGGACGAAGCGGCGTGGCAGGCGGCCTATGATGAGCTGCAGCGCCAGAAGCCGCTCGTACAGGGTTATTTCATGGATCAGGTCTTCCAGAAGATGACCAACGAGGAGGGCTGGCTTGCGCCCTACTATTCCGGCGACGGCGCCATCATGATCGAGGGCGACGAGGGAAATGAGAATATCGGCTTTTTCGTACCGGATGAGGGAACGAACTTCTTCGTGGATGCAATGTGTGTGCTGAAAAACACCAAGCATCAGAAGGAAGCGGAGCAGTATATCAACTTCCTCTGCCGGACAGACGTTGCAAAGGCGAACGCCGAATACCTCGGCTACTCGACGCCGCACGTCGAGGCGCGTCGACAGCTCGATCCGGAGGTCGGTGAGAACCCAATGTACTATCCGGACAAGGAGCTGCTCGACAAAACAGAGGTGTTCCTGACGTTGCCGGAGGCGACCAACAAGAAAATGGAAGCGTTCTGGATCCAGCTCAAGACCCAGTCCTGAATGCCGAGCCGCCGGGGAGATTTTCCCCGGCGGCTTTTTTCCACATATTTCCCATTCACCGACGCTCGACAGTATCCGTCATCTATGGTAAAATATCGATAACAACCACTTTGGCGGATATATGAAAAAGCGGCAAGAGGCGAAAGGAGTCGGACTTTTGAAACGGCATATGAGAATTAGGCGGTGGGTAGCGGCGCTGCTGGCGGTTTTGCTGATCGGCGGTGTGCTGCCGGCGGTGCCGGCAGCGGCAGCGGACGCCGCTGCCTATACGGACAACCCCTATATGATCGAACGGCTGAACGAGGTGTTGGCGGAATATCCGCCCGGCTCCTATTTCACCAACGACGGCAGACCGTGCAGCTGCCATCAGCAGCCCACCTGTTGTGTGACGCCCTACGGCTGCAACTGCAAGCGGATGATCGATGGTGTGGATCTCTATGCATGGCAATGTTTCGGCTATGCGCGGTATGTGTTCTACCGCTGTTTCGGATTTGTGGATTATGCTGCCAATGAGGCGCTCTATGTTAACGTCGGCAGTATCGCGGCAGGTAAGATGACCGAGAGCAATCTGCAAACGCTGCTGGAGCAAACCAAGACCGGTGCGCATATCCGGGCACGCGGCCGTCATTCGATGATCTTTCTGAACATTGACGAGGATGGTTTCAATGTCCTGCACGGCAACTGGGACAATCGCTGCGGGGTGTATCTGACCCATTTCACCTGGACGCAGTTCGTCAGCAAATACGGCGGCGTCGGCATCGAATATATCAAGCAGCCGAAGGACTATCCCGGCGGGGATCCGGTCGATCCGCCCTTCGGCGAGGTGACGCCGCCGACCATTGAAGGGGATGTGCCGGGAACCTATCGCATCATAGCGGATGTGCTGAACATCCGCTCCGGTCCGGGTACCTCCTTTGAGCGGATCGGCCAGCTGCGCGAGGAGGCGCAGGTCGCGGTCACAGCGGTGAAGGATGGCTGGGGCGCGATTGCTTACGGCGGCGGGACAGGCTGGATCAGCCTCGAGTATGCTGAGCTGCTCGAGCCCGCGCTGACCGGAATCCATGCGGAATGGTACAGTGGGACGGCACCGGATTGCCGGGTTGACGATGTGCTGGATACGTCGCTGCTCAAAGTAACCGCGATCTATAGCAACGGGAAGACCGCTGTGCTCAACCGTGGATTTTCGGTAGAATACGACTTTTCGCAGCCGGGAGAACAGCCGATTCGGATCTGGTATCAGGGACGGGAAGCGACGCTGGTCGTTGTGGTACAGCCTGCGGCGGAACCCACTGAGCCAACTGAACCGACCAAACCGGTCGAGCCGCCGGTGACGCCGGGAGATGTCGATGATGACGGGAAGGTGAACACGACGGATGCGCGGCTGGTGTTGCAGGCGGCAGTCGGGAAGGGCGAGTTGACCGGTCGGGCGGCAAAGGCCGCCGATGTTGACGGAGACGGCGTGGTG
>USLV01000125.1 GCA_900555705.1 uncultured Oscillospiraceae bacterium
ATACCGGTCTATCGCTATCCGCCGCGTGCCGAAAAAAAAGAAAAGAAGAAAGCCCCGAAATTTTCCAAAAAGAAAAAGAAGGGGCAAAAAACGGACAAAACCGGGAAAGCTAATGATAAGCTGGCGCAGCTTTCGGCGCTTCTCCGAGAGGACGGGCCGTCGGCGGTTGCGTCCTATCTCACAGAACTTGTACGGCTGACGGCCACCGGTGTGCGGCGGCTGCTCGCCGCCGTCCGGGTGGACAGGCTGTCGGCGGAGCTCGTGGTGGCGACGGGGGACGCAGCCGAAACGGCGCTGCAATATGGCCGGCTCTGCGGCCTTGTCTATCCGGCTGAGACGGCGCTGGAAGGGCTTTTGCGAATCCGACGGCGGGAGATCACGCTGCGGCCGGATTTTCTGCTTGAAAAGGGGACTGCGAAGTTGCTGCTGCGGGCCCATGCCCTGCCGTTGCGGTTGCTGATTGAGGTGCCACGCTATCTGCTGGCGCTGCTTAAACTGGGGGATACGCCGGAGGAGGAGCTGGCTGAGAATCCGTCGGCCGCCGTGCGTGAAAAAGATGAATCAAAGAGAGGAAGAAAATAAAATGGAAAAGAGCGTACAGAGCCTGCTGGGTGTTTCGATGGACAAAATCCGGGAGATGGTCGATGTCGACACTGTTGTCGGCACACCGATCACGGCGGACGGGGTGACCCTCATCCCGGTGTCGAAGGTGACCTATGGTTTTGCGGGCGGCGGCTCCGACCTGCCGACCAAAACGACGGGCGGTCTGTTCGGCGGCGGAAGCGGTGCGGGTATCACGGTCACGCCGATTGCGTTTCTCTCGATTGCGGGCGGCAATGTCAATCTGCTGCCGCTGGTCTCGAAACCGGATACGGTGGATTCGCTGATCGGTAAGCTGCCGGAGCTGGTCGACAAGATCTCGGAGATGATCTCCAAAAAGAAAGAGGAGAAAAAGGAAAAGGCCGCTGACTGAAGGTCCGTCGGCATGTATCGTGACCTGTCCGCATACGATGGATAGCGGGTAGGTGGTATCATGCGAAAACGGATGAAAAAGCGGATGGGAATCTGGTTGCTGACAATCGGCTGTCTGGCGGCGATGTTCCCGATGGGGACGCGCGCGGCGGCACCGTCCTCGCTGTCCTCGCTATCGGCGGTGCTCTATGAGCCGACGACGGGGACAGTGCTCTATGAAAAGGATGCGCATACGCCCCGGGCAATGGCGAGTACGACCAAGCTGATGACCGCATTGCTCGCGGCGGAGAGCGGTGACCTCGCGCGGGATGTGGAGGCGACGGCAGCTGCGGTCGCGGTGGAGGGATCGGCGCTCGGCCTGCGGGCGGGGGATCAGATCTCGATGGAGGACCTCATCACCGGATTGCTGCTCGCGTCGGGCAACGACGCGGCCAATACCATCGCGCTGACGCTGGACGAGTCGCTGGAGGCATTTGCCGATCGGATGAATCGCCGCGCAGCGGAGATCGGGATGAAGGAGAGTCGTTTTGTAACCCCCTCCGGTCTCGACGGGGAGGGACACGCCGCCTCTGCCTACGACATGGCGCTGCTCGGGGCGGAGGTTTTGAAAAATCCGGTGCTGGCGCGCATCTGCGCGACCAAAACGGCGGAGATTGAGATGGGCAATCCGAAGCGGAAGGTCACGGTCTCCAACCACAACAAGCTGCTGCGGCTGTACGGCGATGCGATCGGCATGAAGACCGGATTTACAAAAAAATCCGGCAAATGCCTCGTCTCGGCGGCAAGCCGGAACGGGGTGACGCTGATCGCCGTCACCCTCAACGGCGGCGACTACTGGAACGATCACATCGCGCTGCACGAATACGGTTTTTCCCTGTTGGAGGCGGTGACGCCGGGGCTGCCGGACCTGCCGGAGCTGCCGGTTGCGGGCGGGGAGACCGGCAGCCTGCGGCTGACGGCCGCGCCGCCGGAGGCGATGATCCTCGAAAAGGACCGGGCATCGGCGCTCATGATGAGTGTTTCCCTGCCGCGGTTTCTGCTGGCACCGGTGCAGCCGGGTCAGCGGGTGGGGGAGATTTGCTACTGGCTGGACGGCAAGGTTTTGCAGCGCGTCCCGATCGAGGCGGAATATCCGATTGCGGCCCGACCGGTCGCCGGATTTTCCGGCCGCTTTCGGGAATATATCGGACTGCTGCTGCGCGGTCTGCTGAGCTGAGATATCAGATGGACGTGGAAAGATGGGGTACATATATGGCGGAAATGAGATTACAGAAGCTGCTGGCCGAACGGGGCGTCGCCTCCCGACGCAAGGCGGAGGAGCTGATTGAACAGGGCAAGGTGAAGGTCAACGGCCGGATTGCCCGGCTCGGGGACAAGGCGGATCCCCGGCGGGATGTGGTGCTGGTCTCCGGGAAGCGGCTGGCAAAGGCGGAGGAGCCGACCTATATCCTGCTCAACAAGCCGCGCGGCTTTGTCACGACCATGCAGGACGAGATGGGACGGAAATGTGTCGCGGAGCTGGTGAAGACGGTGGGCGTGCGGGTCTATCCGGTCGGGCGTCTCGACCGTGAGTCTGAGGGGCTGCTGCTGATGACCAACGACGGCGATTTCGCCAACGCGATCATGCATCCCTCGACCCATGTCCCGAAGAATTACCGCGTCACGCTGCGCTCCGAAATCACAGATGAGCAGCTGACCGCGTTCCACGAGGGGATTGAGCTGGACGGGCGGAAAACCGCTCCCGCCGATATCGTGGTGCTGACCGAGGAGCCGGGCCGCACGGTGGTGGAGATCGTGCTCTATGAGGGACGCAACCGGCAGATTCGCCGCATGTGCGAGCAGCTTGGGCTGGAGGTCGCTCGCCTGCGCCGCGTCGCGATCGGGGGAGTCAAGCTCGGGATGTTACAGCCGGGAAAATGGCGCTATCTCGATCCGAAGGAGGTTCGGACACTGGTGATGGCGACCGGTGTCACACAGAAGATTGCCGCCGCTTATATCAAGAACGGGAGGGTGCCGCATGATCCGCGTCCTGCCCGCCGATGAACAACAGACCGCCGCTCTCCTCCGGGAGAGCGGCCTTGCCGCGCCCGCTGAGGCGCTCGTGATGCTGGAGGGAGACACCTGCATCGGGCATGTGCTGTTCCGGGCTGAGGGAGAGGCGATCCGACTGCTCGGCCTGCGAGCGGAGGAGGAGCCGTTGCGGGAAGCGCTGCTGCGGGCGGCGCTGAATCTCGGACAGGCTCGCGGCCTGACCGATGCGGTCTGCGATCTGACGGCGCTGGCACCAATGCTGCTTCGATTGGGTTTTGGTGAAAACGACAAGGAATGGCGGATTTGTATTCGTGAATTTTTTAACATTTCCCGTTGCCACTGATGGAAAACCAGTTGCTATTGCGCGGGAAAACTGTTATAATAAAATGGATTTTTGCATGGCGGCTTTGTCATGCAGGTATTTTCGTTTGGAGGTTACGGAAATGGATATGCAAAAGCTCGCGGAGGCGGTTGCCGCAGGCGCCGCGTCCCCGGCCAGAAAGCTGCTGACAGAGCTCTTTGACGCCGACACCTTTGTAGAGATCGACCGGCTGGCGAAGGACGGCGGGGAGCCCGCTGCTGCGGTCGCCGGTTTTGGTATGGTGGACGGCGCGCCGGTCTATGCTTTCGCGCAGGATCATGACGTCTGCTGCGGTGCGATTGGTAAGGCGCAGGCGGCCAAGATCGCGAAGATATATGCGCTGGCGGCGCAGAACGGCGCCCCGGTTGTCGGGATTTTCGACAGCGACGGCGCCCGCCTCGGCGAAGGCGTCGACGCGATGGATGCGATTGCGGAACTGCTCGCGGCGGGCAACAACCTGTCGGGCGTTGTGCCGCAGATCGCGGTGGTGGCCGGCGCCTGCGTCGGCTCGGCGGCGATGGTTGCGGCGGCCATGGATCTGGTGGTTGCAGTGGACGGCGCGGATTACTATCTGAGTGCCGATGAGGAAGCGGGTGTGCCGGATGTGACGGCTGCGGATGCCGCTACGGCGCTCGAGCAGGTGCGGGCGCTGCTCGCCTGCCTGCCGGCGAACAATCTGACGGCGCCGATGACCTTTGAATATGACGGCAGCGCCGGTGAGACCGCCGATCGGGCGGAGGATGCGGCGGCGATGCTGGCGGATGCCGACAGCCTGATCACCCTTTCGAAGCAGACCGCCTTTGCCCGCATTGGCGGCGCGGTCTGCGGCGTGGTGACGCTCGCGGACGATAAGCTCTGCGCCTGCGCCTGTGACCGCGCGGCGCGGTTTGTGCGTCTCTGCGATGCCTTTTCCATCCCGGTCGTCACGGTGGTGGATGCGGCCGGTTTCGCTTCGCTGAAGGCGGCGACCCGCCTGTCTCAGGCATATGCCGAGGCGACGGTGCCGAAGCTCTCGGTGGTGGCCGGAAGAGCCTATGGTCCCGTCTATATCGCGCTCGCGGGGAAATCCGCCGGTGCGGACGTTGTGATTGCCTGGCCGAATGCGGTGATTTCGCCGCTCGCGCCGGAGGCTGCGATCCATCTGTTTTGGAAGGATCGTCTCGCCGGGATGAAGAACCCGACGGAGGAGCGCGCGGCGCTGGCGAAGGAATATGCCGAGACCGCCTGCTCGCCGCTCGATGCGGCGGCTGCCGGGACGGTCACGGACGTGGCGGCGCCTGCGGAGACCAGGGCGCGCCTGATTGCCTATCTCGATATGCTGGCGGGCAAGCGTGTATCACATATGCCCAGAAAACATACCAATATTCAATTCTGATTTGCGGGAGGATATGAAAATGAAACGGTTTAACATTACGGTGAACGGCAAGGCCTATGACGTGCAGGTGGAGGAGCTCGCCGCCGGTGCGGCTGCTCCGGTCGCTGCTGCCCCCGCCGCTCCCGCCCCTGCTGC
>USLV01000126.1 GCA_900555705.1 uncultured Oscillospiraceae bacterium
CCTCCGAACGAACCAGTATCTCTTCCAAAAGGGCACCGGTCTCCGCCGGAATCTCCTGCGGCTTCCAGATCAGTTCCTTCTGCTCGACCGTCCCCTGCATCAGTTCCACCCGCAGACCGTTTTTCCCCTCGATGGTGCGCGACGCATCGCAACCGGTCAGCAGACAGACTAGCAGCAGACCAATCAAAATCCACGTTCTGTTCCGCATGTCGCATTCTCCTCGCCATTTTTTCTCTCCGTTCTTGCCATCTCTTTTCCGTCTTTTTTAGTATACTATAGATACCAGAAATCGACAAGCAGCCCGGCAGACTTTTTGAAAAGTCCGCCGGGCTGCCAAAGCCGCACAACAGCTACTCTGTCTCTGCTAACTCGAGGGCATAGAGCTCGTCGCAGATACGGCGGAAAACAGGCGAGGAACGCCCGCCGGTGGCATTGCTGTCCTCCGCGAGGACAACGATGGTATAGCGCGGGGATTCCGCCGGATAGAATCCGGCAAACCAGCTCTGCACCACTTCTCCGTCCTCGGTTTTCCAGCCGGTTTCCGCCGTTCCGGTTTTACCGCCCGCTCCGCCGTTGATCGGATTGGCGGTTTCACCGGTCGAGCCTTCCGCCACACCGGCGAGCATCAGCTCCCGCAGAATAATTGCCGTCGAGGCGGAAAAGGTTTCCTGGGTCGGGGTCTGCGCCTCCAGGTTCAGCTGTCCGTTCTCATCCACTCGACCGAGCAGCAGATTCGGACGGAGCAGGCTGCCGCCGTTCACAACCGTATTCACCAATTGAGCGATGTGCACCGGCGTGGCCAACAGCTTCCCCTGCCCGAAGGAGAGGTTGGCGATCGCCGATTCAGCGGTCAATTCTTCCGCTTCCGGCAGAACCGCCCGTGTGGTTTTATAGCCCTCTGTCAGAATGATGCTGCGGTCAAAGCCAAGCGTCACCGCCATATCGTAAAGCGGCCGTCCGCCGATATCCAGCATCAGATTGATGAAATAGCAGTTACAGGACTGGGCAAAGGCGCCGGTCATGTCCAGTTGTCCATGACCCATGCGGTTATGGCAGTGAAAGGTCACACCGTCGACCGTGACGCTGCCGTTGCAGGTATAGGTGCGCGAAATCGGCACCCCTGCCTCCAGCGCAGCGGCGGCGGAGACAATCTTGAATACCGAGCCGCAGTTATAGTTGCAGAGAGCGCGATTGAGCAGTGGAGAATTGCTGTCTTCGAGACAGCTCGCCACCGTATCCGGCTGAAAGGAGGGAAAGCTGGCAAGCGCCAGCAGATTGCCGGTTGCCGTGTCCATCACCACCACCGCCCCTTTGGTCAGATAGGCCGGTGCCGCCCGCTCCACAATGGCCTGTATATCCCGGTCAATCGTCAGCGCTACGCCGCCCTTTGCATAGTCCAGTGTGTTTGCCACAGTTGGTGCCACACCGGAGAGTGTCTTGCCCGCACCGTCGACCGTATACGTGACAGCGGCTCTTCCCGCATAGTGCCCGAGCAGCTCGTCGAAAACCAGCTCCATTCCCGTGGCGCCATGCACGCCGTCGCCGTCCATATAGCCGATCAGATGCGGTGCATACAACCGCTGGTCATACCGTACCGGCGCCTCAAACTGGATCACTCCATTGACCGGAGAAAGCGGACTCTCCAGAACGGCCGCAATCGGCCGGCCTTTTTTCAGCCGCTCTCCGAGTGATTGGAAGGCTTCCGGCCGCAGTTGCTCGGACAGGCGGGCAATTGTATCCGGAAACGGTGCTATACAGGCACGATAGGACACGCCGGTATTGACAAGTGGCCGCAGCCATCGGTCATAGATCGTCCCTCGACTGTTCGCCGCGACAACAGTCGTGGTTGCCTGCTGCTCGGCCGCGTTTTCCAGTCCGTTTCGGGTCAGTTGAAATACCCGTGTAACCAGACCGCAAAAGGCAAACAGGATGACGATAAAGAACACTACCGCCCGTTTTCTCATAGAAAAACCTCCGTCCGGACAAACTCATCTCTGATCAGTTTGCCCGAACGGAGGCGGCTTCATACCGACTCTCTCAGGTTTCCCGGCGCAGCAGGCTGCCAGGCTGCACCGACCGGGGACAGGCCATCCGGCAGCGCATCGTGGGATGCGGCGCGCTCTCAATCGGCTGCCCCTCTTCATCTGTCAGTTCACAAACCGCCAGATCAAACGGTGGCTTTCCCGGTTCGAGGATTTGCAGCATCTCTCCGGCAAAAAAGCGATTTCTTTGAGAGACCGTCAGCACACCGTCCCGCCACTCCTCCGCAACCGCCGCGACCTGATGCGTACGGATATAGCCGCCCGCCCGCAGATTCTGCTCCGGCATCCCGAAATAGAAGCCGGTACCATAGGGCCGGTGACTGACTTTTTCCAGTTCCTCTACAATCCATGCCGCCGGACGGTAATCCGCCGCAAAACCGCTGTCCCGCCAGCCGTCCAGCGCAGTCCGGTACGCATTGGTGACCGCCGCCGCATAGTAGGCGGCCTTGGCGCGTCCCTCAATTTTCAAGGAGGACACCCCTGCGGCCGTGAGCGCCGGGAGATGTTCGATCATATTGAGATCGTTGGCGTTGAAGATGTAGCTTCCGCCTTCTTCCTGCTCCACCGTCAGCGGCAGGTCAGGCCGTCCCGGCTCCACCACGTCATACCGCCAGCGGCAGGGCTGGGCGCAGTCGCCGTGGTTGGCGTCTCGTCCGGTCAGATAATTCGAGAGCAGGCAGCGCCCGGAATAGGACATGCACATCGCACCATGGACAAAGCACTCCAGCTCGAGGGCGGGATCGGTTTTCGCACGAATGTCCGCAATCTCCGCCAGCGAGAGCTCCCGCGCCAGCACCACCCGCTTCGCTCCCATCTCATGCAGCATGCGGGCCGTCTCATAGTTCACGATGCCGAACTGGGTCGAGACATGCAGCGGCATATCCGGCAGCAGCCGTCCCGCCAGCCGCATCACCCCCATGTCCGCCACGATCAGCGCATCCACACCGGCCGCCTTCACCATCTCGAAATAGGCAGGAAGCCGGTCAATCTCCGGATTGCGCGGCAGAATGTTGCAGGTGACATACACGGCCGCACCACATTCATGGGCGAGACGAACTGCTTTTTCGAGTTCCTCTTCCGCAAAATTCTCCGGCGCCGACCGCATACCAAATGTCGGCGCTGCAAGATACACGGCGTTGGCCCCAAACCGCAGGGCGGCCTCCAACCGCTCCCGATCCCCCGCCGGAGACAACAACTCTGGCAGCTTCAAAACAATCCCATCCTTCCCATACAGAACAAATCCCCACCCGCCTCCGGGCGGATGGGGATTCGCATTTCAGTCCCTTGCATGAATCCCGATGCCGTGTTCCCGGCAGACCGCGACGTGCTCGGCATAGGTCCGGGAATAATAGGTGATACCAGTCGTATAGTCGGTGGCGAAAAAATAGCAACCACGCAAGGCCTCCTCGTCCGAGGGAGAAAGCGCAGCCCGCAGAGCGGTCAGCCCCGGATTGCTGATCGCCCCCGCCGGAAGTCCCCGCCGCACATAGGTATCGTAGGCGGCTTCCTCCAGCTCGACACCGCTGCGCGCCGCATTCCACTCGCTTATGTACCGGTAGGTGCTGTCGCATTGCAGCCTGGGATACTCCGCCGGATTGTCCAGTCGGTTGCAGAGCACCCGGGACACCCGACTCATATCCTCAGCATAACCCGCCTCCCACTGGATCAGCGACGCCAGGATGACGACCTCCTCTAATGAGCGGCCGTCGGCCGCCAACTGTTCTTTATAGGGCGCGAGACGGTTCTGGAAATTGTCGAGAAAGCGTCGAACGGCGGCCTCACCCGTACTGCCGCGATAGAACTCATAAGTATCCGGGAAGAGATACCCTTCGAGGCGGCAGGCGCGGCCGGAATCCGCCGGGATCGCTGCCACAAAGAGATAGTCGGAAAAGTCCGCCGTCTGCACAGCTTCATAAAACTCCACCGCTGTACAGACCCCAGCCTCTTCCAGCTGCTCCGCAATTCGATCGGCGGTGTATCCCTCCGGAATCGTGACCCGCACCGTCCGGGAAACCGGCTCGCCGGACGATGTTCCCGGTTCCGACGAACCCGGAGCGGTCGAGAAACCGCCGTGCTGGCGGTGATAGTACCAGAGGCCACCGGCTGCGGCCGATGCCATTACCGCCAGCAGCAGGAGGGCAGCCAAAATCCAGGGCCATTTTCGCCGGGTACGCGGAGGCGGCGATGCTGAAGCCGGTTCCTCCATCGAAAGCGTGGAGCAACCGCAGGCATCGCAGAGCACCGCCTCATCCGAAAGCGTTTTTCCACAGTTCGGACATGTCACGGACATTCCTCCCCTCCTCCGTCACCATATGGCCGCCATCAGCTGTTGCCGTACATGCCGATACCATATTTCTGGCAGATTTTGACGTGCTCAGAATAGGTCTTGGAATAATACGTGATGCCGGTTTCGGTATCCGTCGCGAAGAAATAGCAGTTGACCACAGCCGGATCCGCCGACGGGGACAGCACCGCATCAATCGCATTGAGACCCGGGTTGCCGATGGCGCCGACAGGCAGGCCGACACAGGCACTGGTATCATAGGCATTCTCGTTGACTTCTGTTTTCAAAACCTCGCGGTTCAGATTTTTGACATAGGCATAGGTGGCGTCGCACTCCAGCTTCGGATATTCCTTTGGCTTATCCATCCGGTTTTGCAGGACACGCGCCACACGCGACCATTCCCCATCGGATGCCTCACCCTGCACAATCGAGGCCAGTACCACCACATCGTCGATCGTCATATCGAGCGCGGCGATCCGGGAGCGATAGGTCGTTCCGATGCGGGTGCCAAAGTTATCCAACAACTTGTGTACAACCGCTTATCC
>USLV01000127.1 GCA_900555705.1 uncultured Oscillospiraceae bacterium
GTCGGCAGCGTCAGATGTGTATAAGAGACAGAGGTATAGGTCTTCTCGACCTCTGTCGCGAGGGTGTTGTACTGGTTCGCATAGCCGATCGCCATGGTGGGCTCGCCGTTTTCGAGGGCAATGTAGTAGTTTTCGAGCAAGTTGTTCAGCTCGAGCGACTGGGTCTCAAACTGGGTGAACAGCCGGTCGAGATTCGACAGCCGATCGACCCCGCGCTTCGCTTTTTCGAGCGCCTTCTGGTTATCGCTGAGCTCCTTTTTGCTGTCGCTGAGCTCCTTCTGGACAGCAGCCGCCTCCTGCTCCATTTCGGTGAGCGCGGCCTGCTTGGCCTCGATATCCGCATTCGCGGCGTCGAGCTGGCCGCTTTTCTCGTCGAGTGCGGATTTGGTGTCGCGAAGTTCGCCGTTGACAGCGTCCAGCTCCTCCTCGCGCGCGGCCAGATTACCGCTCAGCTCCTCGATCTGCTGGCCGCGCTCCTCGTGTGCCGTCTCGAGCGGTCGAAGCGAGGCGAACAGCAGAATGGTGAAGGTCACGCCAGCCCCGACGAGCAAGCCGACAGCTGCGGTGAAGCCCCAGTGGGTGACGACTTTTTTCAGCTTTTCCATAGTCTTTGACAGTCCTTTTTCAGTATTTTTACGGTTTGTCCTACAGTATAGCAGATAATTCGACAAATGGCAAGGGGATTCCGTAACGCGGCTTGCCGCAGGCGGCGGGATGTGATACAATACCCTTGTTTTTGGAGGAAAGGGGTGTGCGGATATGGAACGCAACATGGTGCCACTGCGCTTCCTGGAGCGGATGCGGCAGCTGCTCGGCGATGAGTATGCTGCGTTTGAGGAGGCCTATTCGTCGCCGCTACGGCGGGGGCTGCGGGTGAACACGCTGAAATGTGACCCGGCGCGGCTGGAACGATATTTTGCGGGGCGGCTGGAGCCGACTGTGTTTTCGGAGGCGGGCTATGTCCTCTCCGGCGACCACCGCGCGGGCGCCGACCCGCTGCACCATGCGGGCGCCTATTACATGCAGGAGCCCTCGGCCATGTCGGCGGTGACGGTGCTCGCGCCGCAGCCGGGGGAGCGGGTGCTGGACCTCTGCGCCGCGCCGGGCGGCAAATCCACCCAGATTGCCGCCGCGCTGGGCGGGCGCGGTTTGCTCTGGAGCAACGAATACGTTCGCAGCCGGGCGCAGATTCTGTGCCAGAACCTGGAGCGGTGCGGTGTGACAAACGCCGTGGTATCCAGCACCGACGCAGTGACACTTGGCGAGGGGCTCGCGGGATATTTTGATGCGGTGCTGGTGGATGCGCCCTGCTCCGGCGAGGGCATGTTCCGCAAGGAGCCCGCCGCAATCGAGCAGTGGAGTGAGGACTATCTCCGGCTCTGTGCCGCGCGACAGCGGGAAATTTTGGCGGCGGCCGCCGCAGCCGTCCGTTCCGGCGGACGGCTGGTCTATTCGACCTGCACCTTCGCACCGGAGGAGAACGAATGCGTGGTTGCATGGTTCCTTCACGCCCGCCCGGATTTCCATCTGGTGGAGCTTGGCAGCCGAGAGATTGCCTTCGGCATGCCGGCATTCGACTGGGAGCGGGTGGCGCCCTTTGCGCCGTCGGATGTGGACGGCCGCGGACTGCCGCTGTCCCGAGCGCGCCGCATCCTGCCGCAGCAGGGCGGGGAGGGGCATTTTGTCGCGCTGCTGGAACGCGAGGAGAGCGGCGATGCGGATGCTCCGCGGCCCTATGAATACCCGAAAAAGGATACAAACAGTATAGAATTGTCGAAGTTATACGAATTGTGCTTCGGAAATCCGCTTCCCGGGCGGGTTGTCACGACCGGTGAGGCGGTGCGGCTGCTGCCGGAGGGACTGCCGCGTCTGGACCGGCTCGGGGTGTTGTCGGCAGGGGTGGCGGCTGCGGCGATCTGCAAAAACCGTCTGGAGCCCTGCCACGCGGTATTTATGGCTGCCCGGGTCGCGGATTGCCGCCGCGTGCTGGACCTCTCGCCGGAGGATCTCCGATTGACGGCGTTCCTGCGCGGCGAGACGGTCGGCTGCGACGACATCCCGGACGGCTGGACGGCTGTCGCGGTGGATGGGGTTGTCACCGGCTTCGGCAAGGCGGTTGGCGGCGTGCTGAAAAACCGCTATCCGAAGGGCCTGCGTCTGCGGCAGAGCGGAGTGCGGCAGAGCGGAGGATGAAAAAGGGCTGCTGTCCCGTTGGACAGCAGCCCTTTGTGTTTTGAAAGACGGTTATTGCTGCGCATAAAATGCGGCGGCGGTCTCTTCAAAATAGCGCTGGGTGCGTTCGCACAGTTTTCCAGCACTCGTCCCGGGTTCCATCGGGCGGCCGACGGTGAGCACAATCCGTTCCCGACCGAAGGCGCCCTCCTCGAAGGTGTAGACCAGCGGGACCACCGGCACCTGATTGCGGACAGCGAAGGAGAACCCGCCCTTTCGGAAGGGACGGATGCCGCGATAATGGGGCCAGAGTGCCCCCTCCGCCAGAAAGAGCACCCATTTTCCGCGACCAAGCAGGTCGTCCACCGTCCGGCGAAAGGCCCGCATGCCGCCCGGCGTATCCGGCAGCGGCAGACCGCCGAGCGCCTTCATGATGGGGCCTGCAAACGGAATATCCATGTTCTCCCCAAGGGTGACATAGCGAATTTTCCGTGCGGGGGAGAGACAGGCGCAGATGATCGGCGCGTCAAGAAAGTAGACGTGGTTCGCGACCAGCACCGCCCCGCGTCCCTCTAGCTCGCGGAGATTTTCCCGGCCGACGATCCGGTAGTCGGCGGCGAAGTGTGCCCAGACCGGCATCACCAGCAGCGCCAGCCCCCGCAGCGCGGCGGCAACCAGCCGGTAGAGCAGACCGCTCTCCTCAAACGCATAATCGGCGTCGATCGGGACGTGGGTTTCCCGACGGCGCACATGCAGCATATGTTCGTCGGGGGAGGCGGGATAGTCCCGCTCCTGTGTCATGACCCGCCTCCCCGGTAGTAGGCGATCGCGTCGCGGAACATCTCCTCCATCTGATCGATACAGGCGTCGATGGCGAACCGGCGGCCGTAGTCGATATATGCCCGGGAGGCGGCAGCCTTTTCATCGGGATGCTCGATCCAGTAGTCGATCTGCGCGGCAAGCGAGTGGGGATCGCCCGCGTGGAAAAGATGGCGCTCGTCGAGCGCGAACTGATTGGTGGCGGACTTCGGGCTGTCCGAAATGACCGGCACCAGTCCGCAGCTGAAGGCCTCGATGCAGGAGATCGCCTCGATCTCGACATCCGAGGGATGGACATAGAGATCGCAGGAATTGATGACATCGGAGAGCTGTTCGGGGGTGAAGAGGCCGAAGCGGGGCGGATGCGGCAGCGTGGCAGCCAGCTTTTCGAGATGTGCCTGCTGCGGGCCGTTGCCCGCGAAGATCAGCCGGATACGGTCGGCGTGACGGCTGAGCCCCGCCGCGCGGATCAGCAGATCGTGCCGCTTTTCCTTGGCATAGCGCCCGGTGAAGAGGATCCGGAACAGGCCCTCGTCCTCCGGCGGGCGCGCGGCCTCGTGCGGCCGGAATACCGGCACCACGCCATTGGAGATCACCCGGCAGTCCGCGTCGTAGCCGTTTTCAATGAGCTGGTCGGCGATGAACCGGCTGGGGCAGTGGATAAACCGGGTATAGCGGTAGAATCTCCGTCGGAACCGGGCATAGATCAGCCGGTTGGCCGCCGGAAGGTTCATCAGGAAGAGATGGCTGGTGATGTTCTCCGGCTGGCAGTGAAAGGCGGTTGTATAGGGAATGCCAAGCTCCCGTGCAATCCGGAGACCGGCCCGGCAGACCTGGAACGGCAGCAGAAAATGGACGACGTCGCTTTCGGCGATCCAGCGCCGGAGCACCGCCTCATCGACCGCCGCCATGGCGACGCCGTTCAGTTTTTCCACATAGTTCTGGAAAATCGGGATGTGCCGCCGGGGGAGCTGGACATAGCCGTCCCCCTCTCCGGCGCTGGGCGAGACGACGGTCACGCTGTGGCCGCGCTCGCGAAGCCCGGCAACCAGCCGGGCAGCGGTGATGGAGGTACCGTTGTTGGTTTCGCCGTATATGTCGGCGACAAGTGTAATCTTCATATCGTCTCCTGTGCGGTTCTGGGCCGCCATGTCTCGAGAAGTGCACAGCATTTGTCTGCGAAGCAGACGACGGCGGATTCCCGATAGCGTGGAAGCCGGGTCAGCGTCAGCGGCCACATATGTGTTGCAATGATATTCCGTTCAATGGTGTTCAGCGAAAAGACCCGATCGGCATTGCGGAGTGCGGCAGCCGGATGCCGGAAGCCGTGCAGCCGGTGGCGGGGATCGCGCTGGTGCCAGTCGTAAAGATAAAAATCATGGAGATAGGCGCCGCGCACGAGGCTGGCCAGATCGGCATGCAGGTGCAGTCGCCGGCAGAGCAGGAAGCTGAGCAGCGCGACCCGCTCACAGTGGCGATAGGTGTCGGTGTCGCCGTGTTGGGGATAGCACTGCATGGCGCGCACAGCCGCCGAATGCCGGAGAGCCCGGGAAAGAGTCAGAAACTCCCGCTTTTCCTGCGGGCTCATCCGCATCATGTGCAGGCCAGCCCGGCGACTGGGGCGGCCGCAGAGGCGGCCTCCTCAAACAGCCGCGCGAGTTCCCGCGAGACCTGCTCGAACGAGATACCGGCGGCCTGCGCCGTGGCGACCGCTTTTTGCAGCTGCTTGCGAATCAGCGGGAGCTGCTGTTCCCGCCAGTCCTCGAGGCTGCTGGCCTTGACAAAGCTGCCTTTGCCAATCACGGATTCGATCAGTCCCTCCCGCGCGAGATTTTCGTAGGCGCGTTTGGTTGTGATGACACTGATATGC
>USLV01000128.1 GCA_900555705.1 uncultured Oscillospiraceae bacterium
TGTAGAGAGGCCTCGTGGGCTCGGAGATGTGTATAAGAGACAGGCGCCAGCCGGGCATCCGTGGTGTTCACCACGCCGTCGCCGTTCACATCACCCAAAAGCGCTTTTGAGGATTCCGCACTGTCCGCCAGCACGTTCAGAGCCGTATCCATCCAGTTCGCCTGCGCTTCCAGCGCATCGGCTGTAGCGGCGGCATTTGCCAGCAACTGCTCCGAGGCGGCCTTCTGCCTGTTGAAGAACTGCCACGCCATATCCGAAGCATGCCCACGGCCGGTCTCGGCCGCTTTTTCACACAGCGCCTGCAGCCGCGCGGCAGCCAGCTCCCGCCGGGCGGATTCTGCGGCCGGTTTCAGCGCCGCAGCCGCTGCCTGAACCGCCGCTGCGTTGTAAGGAAGCTGCAACGCAGCCGCGCTCTGTGTCAGCGCCGCCTCCAACGTCGCGGCAACTGTCTCCGACAGTCCCGTCGTATCCAGTGCTTCACAGGCGTCGTTGAGTGCTTTCAGCTCCGCAATTTCCGGCGTAGTCGCATCCTCACGGGAATAGACCTCCAGCTCCCAGATGTTGATGCCGTACTGGTTCAGCGCCTTGAGTGAATGAATGCGCACATACCGTGCCCGCGACCCTTCCGGCAACAGGTGCTGCTGCACCCCGCCGGTATTGTGAACCGTCAATGCGGTTGTCCAGTTCTTGCCGTCGGACGAGAGGTCAACGGTATAGGTTTCGGCATACGCCAGCTCCCAGCTCACGCGCACCACATCAACGTCGATTTCCTCGCCGAGATCCACCGCAATCCACATATCACCGTTGCGGTTGCTTGCCCAACGGGTATCGTTCTTGCCGTCTACCGCATATTCCTTCGCCACCGTATCCGCATGCGTTCCGCTGACTGTGACCGGCCGCCTCAGTGCCCGGTTGGCCCGGTTGGCATAATCCAAATCGCGAACCGTAAAGGCAATATCCGCCACGGTCGCGTCGCTCTGCGGAATAAAACGCACATAGCGGAAGAAGGCGTCCAGCGCCATCGTGGAAGCTGCCGCCTCGCCGTTGCCAAGCAGCGTCCAGTTGTGGCCGTCCTCCGATCCTTCCAGCCGCCAGGCAGCCGCCGCACCGTTCCACGCAACCGAGCAGTCGGACAGATAAACCGAATGGCCGAAATCGCGAATCAGGCTCTCCTCCGCCGCGACCGTCGCCGTAGTTGCCGCGTCGCCGTCAAATGCCGCGCACACGCCGCCATAGACGGCGGATTCGCCGGCCGTCAGCGTCATCGACTCGCCGGTGTAGGGCGCGGGAGCAAACACAAAGTCCGTCGTCTTCACGCCGTCCGCCGTGCTCATCGACAGGGTAAGGGTGTGGTCGGTCGCGTTATTCGGAATACCGGCGGTCAGCTTGACCGTCTCGCCGGAAGTGTCCACCACAACCGAACAGGGAGCGTCGGCGACCAGCACCGTATCCGCGTCCAACTGCACCGCGCCCGGCTTATAGAAGTTGATTTGCGCCTGATGCAGCCCCTCATGCCGCACCGCCTGCACCGCTTCCGTGTTGGCAAGAATGGTGATGGGGTTGTCCGCCGCATAGGCCGCCGTCTCCTGCGGCGTCCTGTTCGGCACAACGATGTACGCGTAGGAGGCACCGGACGGACGCACACCGTGGTCAATCCACAGCGAGAAGGTATCGTCCGTCACCTCATAGTTGCCGTCCAGAACCACATTGTCGATGGAAAACTGGGAATAGGAGTCGTTCCACAGGGTCGGCAGGTTCAGAGTGGACTGGTCGAGGCTGGAAAGGTGCACCGTCGTCTCATCCGGGAACACATAGCCAATCTTATTGTTGTAAACCCATTTTCCGGTAGCCGTCGCGTCATTGGTACCGGAAACGACCACCCCCGCCGCCGTTGCAGGGTTGACCGCCTTCGTCTGATTCAGCGTGGTGTGAACGGGGCTTTGGCTGTTGGAGGCAATGCCTGCGCCCAGCGCCACATACTCATCCTCAAAGAAGAAGTAGCCGACGGTGCCCATGGTGGAACCGTACCCGTCGTTCTTCACATAGGTGAAGCCGGTTGCGCCGTAATCCCCACTGTCCACGCCCATGGCGGCATCCCGCGCAATGTCGTGGCCGGTGCGGGAAGAGAGGTTGAAGGGTGCTGTGGAACCGGGCGTATGACGCCAGTCAAACGTCGGATAAATACTGGTGTATTCGTCGCCGTCAATCACCACATTGCAGGCGCCGGCGGTCGTCCAGAACACCAGATTGCCGTAATCCGGTCCGTCGCCCCAGTTGGCGCGCCACTCCGAGCCCTTGATGGTCTTGCTGTCCATTCGCACGTTCACGCCGTACCCCTCCCGCATCTGGGAAGCATAGGCCGAGGTCCACATATAATGGAAACCGGACAGGCCGTTGTCCGCCCGCCGTCCTTCAATGTTATCCAACAGCACCTGATAGGTGTCGCGATTTTTCTCGTCCAGCACCATCATCCGCTTGATGGGCACGACGTAGTAGTTGTATGCGTAGCCTCCCTGGCCACAGGGCGTGTAACCACAGGCCAGCTCCATAACGTCGCCGCGCAGCGTCCAGCGGGTACCGTTGAGCATATAGTCCGCCAGCGTCTGAATCGTTTCGTCCGAAAGGGCGTACACCGTATCGTGCAGCGCATGGGCCCACAGCGACATATCGCGGAACAGCGCCATGCCGTAGTTATGGCTCATAAACAGCTCGCCGTGACCGTGATAGCTACCGTCTACCTGCAGTGCCTCTTTGGTCTCCGCGCCGGTCTGCACCGCCATTTTGCCGTCCATCTGTTTGGCAATCTGTGCAAACTTGCCGGTATCCTCGACGATGAGCGCACGGAACAGCGCCGTCTGCGAAAACCACAGCGAATTCTGTCCGGTGCCGTTATCGCCGTTCGGGTCGAGCTTTTTGGTCAGCACCGCCAGCGCTTCGGCCGACAGCTCGTCCTTCAGGAACAGACCGATACGCCCGAAACGGAGCTGCGGACCGACGCCGTTTTCCCACCAGTTAACCGAATACGGGCCCTCTGCCCCCGGTTTGCCGGGGTCGCCGGGCACGCTCTTCCAGTGAAGCAGCGCACGCTCCACACCGGCCAGCATGGCGGCGTCGTGATAATACGGGTGATCCGGCTTGGCATAGGCCACCGCCATGGCCTGCATCCGGTCCAGCGCCAGATATGGGCTCCAGGGCAGGCCGTTGGCAGCACTTTCGGTGCAGGTGTAGTCCACATCCGACCAGCTTCCGTCCCTGTTTTGCGATGCAAGGTAATCCCCCGCTCTGGAAACGGTACACGGTTCCACCACTGCGCCGTCGCCGAAAAAGTCCACCGTGAGATAATACGCCCGCAGACGTTCACTCACCGTGTTGAGATCCGCCGCCGGCGTGGCTGCGGAAACCGTTCCGGCCGCGCCGGAAAGCAGTACGCCGGGAATCAGCAGTCCTGCTATCATCATTCGCCAACAATGTCGTTGTTTTTTTAAGAATCGTGCCGGTTTCATGGAAAGTCCCTCCTGATGCGATTACCGTTGTAACAACGGTTTGCCTTCAACATAAACCTTCCCGCAGGATTTTTTCATTAAAAGCACTGGATATGTATGTGTTACAATGATGTGTAACACAGGAGAAAAAAGGGGGCGAACAGGAGTTGTCTGTGTTAAGGTTGCGTTGCCGGAACAAAACCGAAAGGGCAGGTGTCATCCTGTTCGCTATGAATAAGATAACACCTTTCCCACAGGGAACGTATCAATTTTCTCCACCGCATATTGCAGGATCAGTCGGGCGTCGGTCGTGTTGACAATCCCATCGCCGTCGACATCACCGGCCGCCAGCTGCGCCTCGTTCAGAGAAATCTTCTCCACCGCATGCTGCAGCGCCAGCCGGGCGTCCGTGGTATTCACCACGCCGTCATTGTTGATGTCGCCTGTAGTCGTATCCGTCACGGTCACCTCAAAGGTGGCGGTTTTGCCTGCGAAGGTGACGGTCAGCGTCTGAACCCCAGGCTTTTCCGGATGATAGCCGCTGACCATTCCCTCTGTGAGCGGGATATCCTCAAAGGAGCTGTCCTCATAGGTAACCGAGAGATAGCCGCCGGTCAGGTCAAGTGCCTCGCCCACGGCATAGGTCACCTTATCCGGCTCGGGCGATACCTGAAGAGCGCTGATGACCAGTTCTCTGGTCAGGTTCAGCCCACTGATCGCTTCGGCATAGGCGGCAGCGATCGCATAGTTGCCGTTGTCGTTTGGATGGAGACCATCGCCGCCGATGATCGACGGGCGATCGATCGTGAGCTGCCGGATATCGATCAACGGGCAGTCCAGCTTTTTCGCCAGCGCGCGCTGCGCAGGCACGATTTCCTTCTCCAGATTTTCATCGCGCGCGCCCCACGAGGTGGAATACGCCTTCGGGGAGGTGGCGATCATGACAACCGGGCTGGAAGGGAGTGCTCGATAGGCTTGCAGCAGCTCCTCATAGTCCCCGCTGAAAGCGCCTTTATTCTCCGCCGTCCAGTTGTCCACCCAGCCCGGTGTACCGTCGGAGAGCTTGGAGTCGTTGGATCCGAGCAGTGTGATGACAATGTCCGGCTGGAAAGCGAGACTGCGGGTGTAGACATCGTGGTAGATATAGGCGCCGCGCCCGTCGCCAGTCTCCTTTTTGCCGGTTTTCAGCACGGTCGTGCTGTTCTCACCGAAGTTGCCCACTATATAGCCGTCGCCGAGAATCGTTTGCAGCCACGCCGGGAATCCACCCGCCGTGACGCTGTCGCCGACACAGGCCACCCGGATCGCCCGCTGCTGCGTGACAGAAACTGTATAGCGGCGCTCGCTGCCGTCGGCGGCGGTGACAAGATAGCGC
>USLV01000129.1 GCA_900555705.1 uncultured Oscillospiraceae bacterium
CCTTTCGCGTTTGCTCTGGCTGTTGGGCTTCACGATTCTGATTGGCACGGTCTTCGGCGTCTATCCGGCTGTCAAGGCCTCGCGTTTGCGGCCTGTTGAGGCTCTCCGGACGGAATAGTGTCATAAAAAACGGAAAAAAGCGGTGTGACCGCTTGTAATTTTCGGCGGGATGGCCTATACTCTTTCTCAAACAGCAGGAGAGTACAGGCGGATTCCGCCGAATTTATTGAAATTCTCCCGTTGCGGCTCGGTTACAGCATTGACACTTGTTTTTGACGCCGAAATATGGTAAACTGAGCCCATAAAGTCTCAGGAAAGGTTGTGGAGCTTCTCCATGTGTGGTATCGTAGGATTTGCCGGCCGTCAGCCGGCCGCCCCGCTGCTGCTGGACGGGCTGGCCAAGCTGGAATACAGAGGGTACGATTCGGCGGGCATCGCCCTTGCGGGGACCGTCGGTATTGAGGTAGCCAAATATAAAGGACGTCTGAGCATTCTTCGGGAGAATATTCAAAACGGTGAACGGATGCCGGAGACAACCGGCATCGGCCATACCCGCTGGGCAACCCACGGCAAGCCCAGCGACGAGAATTCCCATCCTCACCGGAGCCAGAGCGGTAAATTCGCTGTTGTGCATAACGGTATCATCGAGAACTATGTCCGGCTCAAGCAGGAGCTGATGGAAGATGGCGTCGAGTTCCTCTCGGAAACCGACACCGAGGTTGTGGCGCATCTGCTGGAAAAATATTACGACGGCGATTTCTTTGCCGCCGTCCGGGAGACGGTCGCCCGCCTCGAGGGTTCCTACGCACTCGGCATTCTCTGCGCCGACTGCCCGTCCGAGCTGATCGCTGTCCGCAACGCGAGCCCGCTGATCATCGGCCTCGCGGATATCGGCAATTTTATCGCCTCCGACATCCCGGCCGTCCTCCCCTATACCCGCCGTATCCTGCAACTCTCCGACCACGAGATGGCCCGTCTGACGGAGTCGTTTGTGCAGGTCTATGATGCGCAGGGCGCGCCGATTGAGAAGCAGGAAATTGTTGTGGACTGGGATGTATCCAGCGCGGAAAAGGGCGGCTATGACCATTTCATGATTAAAGAAATCATGGAACAGCCCACTGCTCTGCACGCCACCATCTCCCCCCGTCTCGACGAGAACGGCGGCATCGTGCTGGACGGTATCCAGCTCACCGCCGATCAGCTCCGGCAGATCAACCGCATTTTCATCGTGGCCTGCGGTTCGGCCTATCACGCCGGTGTTGTCGGGAAATATGTGCTCGAAAAGCTGACCCGCATTCCAGTCGAGGCCGACCTCGCCTCCGAGTTCCGCTATCGTGAGCCGATTGTGGATGAGCATTCGCTGGTCATCATCATCAGCCAGTCCGGTGAGACGGCGGATACGCTGGCTGGATTGCGCGAGGCGAAAAAACGCGGTGCGCGCGTGCTCTCCATCGTCAATGTGGTCGGCAGTTCGATCGCTTCGGAGAGCGACGACGTGCTCTATACCTGGGCGGGCCCCGAGATTTCGGTCGCCACGACCAAGGCCTATTCCACGCAGCTGACCATGCTCTATCTCCTCGCTTTTGACATCGCCCGCAAGCTCGGGCGCATCGATGAGACGGAGGAGCGTCGTCTGCTTGGCGAGCTGAACCAGCTGCCGGAGACGGTGGAAACCATTCTGCGGCAGGCACCGGTCATCCAGCGTCTCGCCCAGCGCTATGCCTATCTCGAGCACGCCTATTTCATTGGGCGTAATCTCGATTACGCCGTCGCGCTGGAGGCCTCGCTCAAGCTCAAGGAGATCAGCTATATCCACTCGGAGGCCTATGCCGCCGGCGAACTCAAGCACGGCACCATCTCCCTTATCGAGGATGGCACCTTTGTGGTGGCATTGGCCTGCTGTGAAAAGCTTGTGGACAAAACCATGTCCAATGTTAAGGAGGTCAAGGCGCGCGGTGCCGAGGTCCTGATGGTCACAACCGAGGACGCGGCTCATCTGCTGCCCGAGGTCGACCATGTGCTGTACATTCCGAAGACCGATCCGCTGCTGACCGCCTCGCTTGAGGTTGTGCCCCTGCAGCTCCTCGGCTATTATATCGCGCTCGCCCGGGGCTGTGACATCGACAAGCCCCGTAATCTTGCCAAGAGCGTGACGGTTGAATAAAACAATATTTTCAGAACAAACGGGCTGTAGCAAAACTACAGCCCGTTTGTTTCAGATATTTTCGTCACTGAAGCCGTTCGAGTACCAGCGCCGCCATCTGGCGGGCGGCGTTGAGCAGACGCTCGGAATCCTCCCCGTCCTTCCGGACGTTGACCGACACCATAAAGCCATCTTCATAAAGCAACAACTCGCCGGTCTCCGAACACCAGTAGGCACTTTCACCGAGATTCGGTGTTTCCACGAGAGTTCCTGCCGGATACTGCGCGATCGTTGCTTCATAAATCTTGGGGCTGCCGCCCAGCATTTCCTCGATCAGGAGCGTTACAACCGTCTCCTGATTCGCCGAACGAAACTCAAGACAACTGCCGCCGTCCAACCGGGACGGTTCCCCCATCGCGGTCTCCATGGCGGTGGACACCTCCTCCGTCGTCAGCAGTCGCTCCATATCCAGCGTTTCCGGCAGGCTGGCCTCCCAGACCGGTTCAGAAGACGGATCCGACACCGGCATCTCGTTGTCTCCGCAGCCGCCGAGCAGCAACAGGCTCAACCCAAGACAAACGGCATATATCCATTGCTTCATATCCGCATTCCTCGTTTCTGTTTGGGAAAAATGTGCCTATATCGTCATACAGTATAACAAAAAACGACCGAAACAGCAAGCCCTTTAGCCCGAGTTTCCAGCAATGTCTTTTATTTTCCAGTAAATTGTGATATGATATTTTCGAAGGATCAATGGCGGACGGCATGCGCAGTGCAGCCAATGCTTCCGCCGCAGGAGGACGAATATGTCTCAGAATGCTTTTTCCGCCGGTGTGGAACCGGGCGGGCTTTATTCCAGAAACGATATCGAACTGTTGATTTGTTATATGCTGCTCAGTGTGGAGGAGCCGATCGAGCGGGAGGCGGTTCTTGAAATCGTCGCCGGCAATGGCATGGCAAACTTTTTTGAGTCCGGCGCCGCCATCGACGAGCTGCTTCGGCTCGGCAACCTGACCGAATCCGGGACAGGCGGTCTTTCGCTCTCGGAGAAGGGCCGCGCCGCAACCGCAACGCTCTATGACCGTCTGCCCTATACCCTGCGGGAGCGCTCGGTCAAAGCGGCGGTCCAGTTGCTTTCGAGACGCCGAAATGAGCGGGAGAACGACGTCCGGGTTGTCGATACGGCCGACGGCTGTACGGTCATCTGCTCGATCAATGACGCGGACAGGCCGCTGATGGAGGTCTCGCTGCGGGTGGCGGATACCATGCAGGGGCAGCTGATCCGTGATCGCTTTCTCGACGATCCCACCCTGCTCTACCGCAGTCTGATTGCGGTGTTGACCGGGGACGCCGCTTTGCAGCCGGACGGGCGGCAGATTGTGATCCGGCTGCCGTGAATATCCAGATTCCACCGGCCGTTCTCACGCTGCTGGACAGGCTGCGTACCGCCGGTTTTGCCGCTTACGCGGTGGGGGGCTGCGTGCGTGACAGCCTGCTTGGCAAGACGCCCGCCGACTGGGATGTAACCACCGAGGCGCTGCCGGAACAGATCAAAGCCGCACTTCCCGACTATCGTATCCTGGAGACCGGTATCCGGCACGGCACCGTCACTGTGCTGACAGCGGAGGAAGCGGTCGAGGTGACGACCTATCGGTGCGAGAGCAGCTACAGCGACGGACGTCGCCCCGACGCCGTCCGGTTTGTCCGGGAGCTGCGCGAAGATCTGCGGCGCCGCGATTTTACCGTCAACGCCATGGCCTGGCATCCGGCCGAGGGACTGATCGATCCCTTCGGTGGACAGGAGGATCTGCGCGCCCGTATCATCCGCTGCGTCGGCCGGCCGGAGAAACGGTTTTCTGAGGACTCGCTACGCATTTTGCGGGCATTGCGGTTTTCCGCCGTGCTCGCGTTCAATATAGAAGCAGAAACAGCGGAGGCGCTGCACCTCTGCGCTCCCCTCCTGACCAGGATCGCTCCGGAACGCATTTCTGCCGAATTGCTCCGACTGCTCTGCGGGGAGCGGGTGCTGCCGGTGATGCGGGATTTTCGGGAAATTCTGGGGAAGGCGATTCCGGCTCTTTTGCCGATGTTCGATCTGGACCAGCGCAATCCGTATCATATCCACGATGTCTATCTGCACACGTTGCATGTGGTCGAGGCGGTTCCGGCGGAACCGGTGCTCCGGCTCGCCGCCCTGTTTCACGATTGCGGTAAGCCGTCCTGCCGTACTGTGGACGACAACGGTATCGGTCACTTTTATCGTCATGCCGCTGTCGGTGCCGATATTGCCGAGCAGGCGATGCGGGAACTGCGGTTGGATAGCGACACCATCCGACAAGTGAAACAGCTTGTCAAATGGCACGATGTGCCGCTGGAGCCGACACGATCCTGTATACGACGCTGGCTGAATCGGTTGGGTGAACCCGCGCTGCGCCGTCTGCTGCTGCTGAAACGGGCGGATACTCTCGGACAAGCCCCCACCCTTTTTGAGCGGCAAAAGGAGATTGATCGGCTCGAGGCAATGCTGCAACAGGTGCTCGCGGAATCGCTCTGCTTTTCGCTGAAGGATTTAGCTGTAAAGGGATCCGACTTGATAGCGATAGGTGTACCCATCGGGCCAATGGTTGGCGAGCTGTTGAACCGACTGCTGACAGAAGTGATTGACTGTCTCTTATACACATCTCCGAGCCCACGAGACCTCTCTAC
>USLV01000130.1 GCA_900555705.1 uncultured Oscillospiraceae bacterium
TCGATATACCGTAGTTCCTCCTCACCCGCCGCAATCTGCTCGGTCAGAATCCGTTCGGCCGTCTGGGCTTTGCGATAATCCTTGTAGTATTTCTGGGCGTTTTGTGCGGCGGTGAGTGCCGGATCCAGCGGCACCCGCATCGTTGCGCAGTCGGAATCATAGTAGTTGACCAGCTCCGCGACGGAAGCCCCCTTCGGGATCAGGTGCAGATTGGCGTTGATCAGGTCGCCGTATATCCGCCGTTCATCCCGCTTCTCCGACCGCGCCAGCTCCTCACGCTGATGCGACAGCTTGCGGGTGGTGCGGTCACTGACATTGGTCAGCAGCCGCAGGATGTCCTGTGCTCGTTGCTTCATGCGCTCGGCTGCATCCTTGTCCATATAGAACTGATCCAGCAGCTCGGAGAAGCTGCCCATCTCCCGGCCGCGCGCCGCCATGCCGTACTGGGTAATCGGCATAAAGCTGAAATCCAGCGGCGTCCCATCCGGTTTATTGAGCGCATACGGCACGCGGTTTTCGCCGGTATCCAGCAGGGTCCGAATACGAGAGAGGAAAAATTGCAGCCGCTGCTGCTCGTCGTCCGTCAAATCGCCGCTGTTTTTCTCGCCGCCACGCAGCGTCAGATGCGCAATCTCGCGACAGACCAGCGGCGACAAACCGTGCACTGTCTCAAGCAGCGCCTTTGCGAGCGGCAGATCCCGCCCTGCTTTCACTGCCCGCACAACCGCCTCCGGCTCAAACAGGGAGAGATCCAGCTTCCCGGCTGCCAGCGGCGGCGGGGAATACCGAAGGCCGGGCAGAACCGGCCGCACCGAGGACATATCGGCGTCCACCCGCTTGATGGCATCCACAACCGTCCCGGTTTCGTCGATCAGAATAATGTTGCTATGACGGCCCATGATCTCGACGGCTAGGGTCAGCCGCACGATATCGCCGAGCTCATTGACACAGTCCCAGTCAAGATACAGCGCTCGTTCCAGTCCCGGCTGGCGTACACCGGCCAGCCGTCCGCCGGTCAATCGCTTGCGCAGCAACATACAGAACATCGGCGGCGACGAGGGATTTTCCAGCGATACCGCGGTAAAATGCACGCGCGGCGAATTGGCGCGCGCAGACAGATAAAGCCGTTCGCTGCCGCCGCGATAGCGCAACAGCAACACGAGCTCTTCCTTTGAGGGTTGATGAATTTTGTCGATCCGCGCGTCGTGCAGCCGCTCCTCCAGCTCCTGCCGCAGACAGGATAGATATGCGCCGTCCAGCGCCATGGTTGATTCCTCCTTCCGTATCGTCGGTCTATTCCACCGTCCGATAGGGGCTCTGATCCCAAAAGCTGTTCCAGCAAATCTCCGGGAACTGTCCGGACAACCAGCTTGTCAGCGTATCCACCACCGGCACCTCGGTCGCGTAGTGTCCGGCCTCCAGCATCATGATACCGCGTTCGGCGGCCTCCAGCCATTCGTGGTGGCGGCATTCCCCGGTGACCATCGCATCGATGGCAGTCTCCTGCCGTGCCAGCTGCAACAGGCAGTCTCCTCCGGAGCCGCCACATACAGCCACCCGTCGCACCAAGCGACCGCTCTCCGAGAACCGAACAGCGGTTCCGAGCTGCCGGGCGGCATGCCGGGCAAACGCTGATGCATCCATCGGCGGCTTCAGTTGTCCAATTCGACAAAGCTCATCCGACGCTGTTCGAATATCCGATAGTCCCAGACGTGCGGCAAGGGTGTCGTTAACGCCGCCCGTCGCCTTATCAAGATTCGTATGCGCGCAGATCGCAGACAGACGACGGACGGCCAGCTCATAGGGCACGCCACCGGACGGCAACGCACGCAGCGGGCGGAAAATGACCGGATGATGGCTGACCAGCAGCTCCGCGCCCAGTTTTTCCGCTTCTCGGACAGCCGCCGGTGTGATATCCAGACAGACAACCCCGACCTTCACATCCCGCTCCGGATCGCCGATCAGTAGTCCCACATTGTCCCATTCCTCCGCCGTCTCTTCCGGAGCTCGTCCCCGCAGAAATTCATGAATTTCTCGAACCGTCTTCAAGCCAATCCCCCATTTCCGTCGCCGTCTGCCGCAGCTCTTCGATTTCCTCCGGACATCCGTCCGATCCGACCAGCCCTTCCATCCGTTTCAACAGCCGCGCGCGATGCCGTTCTATGTAGGCCATCCCCTCCGAGGTGTGCGGAACCGCTCCCAGATAGCAGGCAGTTGCCGTCGGCGATACGGTGCAGCCCGTATAAGCGGCGGAGAGCACCGCATACAGCCGTCCGTCCTCCCGCACAACCCGTTCCTCCAGAATGGAGAACCCCTGTTCCATCAGAAACCGGCGCAGCCGTTCCGGCTTGGACATCGGCTGTAACACCAGATGTATCGTCGAATCGCGCACCCACCCAGCTGCCGCCAGAATCTCGGCAATTGTCTCGCCGCCCATTCCGGCGATTACAATATCTGAAACCTCGCCTGCCGCAACCGGCGAGAGACCGTTTCCGAGCCGGACAGAAATTCGGTCGGCCAGTCCCGCCGCCGCCACTGTCCGCGCAGCCGAGGCCGCCGGTCCCGGCCGGATATCCGCCGCAATGGCAGAGGGGCATGTCCCGTTTTGCAGCAGGAAAACCGGCAGATAGGCGTGGTCGGTTCCAATATCCGCTACCCGGCTCCCCGGCCGTACCATAGCGGCCACAGCCGCCAGTCGTTTTCCCAGTTGGATGCCTGCATACATATTCCGTCTCTCCATACAAACAAAGGGCAGACATCACCGTCTGCCCTTTGTCCGTCCTGTCGGTTCTTATTTCTCGAAGTGGGCGTTCAGCTTTTTCACCAGCTCCGCGCAGTCCACACCGTGAACCGCACAGGCATCCTCCAGCGACTCGCCACGGGCGGACGGACAGCCGAGACAATGCATACCCATTTCCAGGAAATAGGGAGCCGTGGTACGATCGGCGTCCAGAATATCCCCAATCAGAGTGTCCTTGTTAACCGTCATAAGTCGGATACGTCCTTTCCAGATTGAATTCCATCATTAGTATTGCCATCCCCGGCGCACGCCATACTCATGTGGATGGTATATTTTGTATTATAATACCATCCCGTCCGGATTGCAAGAACTTTTCGCGTCTAATCGTTTTCGTGGCGATACTTCTCCCGTGTGGCGATGCCGCCACGGATGTGACGCTGGGCCTTGTTGACCTCAAGAACCTCCCGAACCTGTCCATAAAGCCCGGGATTGACAACCCGCAGACGGTCGGACACATCCTTATGTACCGTACTCTTGCTGATATGAAACTTCTTGGCAGCGGCGCGAACCGTGGCGTTGTTCTCAATGATATATTCGCCCAGCTCGACAGCGCGTTCTTCCACAGCTCCTTTCAATACCATCACCCCTAAACAGTGTTCCCTACACTGTATGAACGACCGGACGGCATTATGCCCGTTTTTGTCGAGCGCCCTCCTCCTCGCTTTTAGGGGAATCGTCGAAAACAGCCGGGGAATTTTCCGAATTTTGACCATCTTTTCTCTTTCCATTCGGGCGTAGATATGATATGATAAAGGCAATTCGTATTCTAATCGGAACAGGAGATTGAAATGATGTCCAAGGTGATTCGGGTATTTGTGGAAAAGCGGAAAGGGTTCGATGTGGAGGCGCGCCATATTCTGGCCGACCTGCGTGACAATCTCGGCCTGACCGCGGTCCAGAGCGTGCGGCTGCTCAATCGCTATGATATGGAAGGGCTGACCGTCGAGGAGTTTGAACAGGCGCGTGGAACCGTCTTTTCCGAGCCGAATGCAGATGTTGTCTATGACGAGAGCTTTTCGCCCGGCGAGGGCTGGCGCGTCTTTGCGACGGAGTATCTGCCCGGCCAGTATGACCAGCGCGCGGATTCCGCCGCACAGTGTGTTCAGCTGCTGACACAGGGCGAGCGTCCCCGCGTGCTGACGGCGAGGGTGATCTGCCTGCAGGGGCATTTGACCGATGAGGAGTTCGCGCGGGTGCAGGACTATCTCGTCAACCCGGTGGAATCCCGCATTGCTTCGCTGGATAAGCCGGAGACAGTGGAGCTGCGGGCGGAGATGCCGGAAAATGTGCGCCGCGTGGAAGGCTTCATCTCGATGGACGAGGAGCAGATTCGCTCCTATTGGTCGATGATGGGTTTTGCCATGTCGGTGGCGGATCTTCTGTTCTGCCGCGACTATTTCCGCGACGAAGAACACCGCGATCCCTCTGTCACCGAGCTGAAGGTGATCGACACCTACTGGTCGGACCACTGCCGCCACACCACCTTCCTCACCCGTCTTGAAAAAATTGAAATTCAGAAGAGCCGTCTCTCCGCTGCGATCGAGGAGGCGTTGGCCGCTTATCATGAGGCGCGTCGTGAGGTCTATGGCGAGCGTCTCCCGCAGAAGAACGTCTCTCTGATGGATATGGCCACGATGGGGATGCGTCTGCTCAAAAAGCAGGGCAAGATTCCCGATCTCGACGAATCGGAGGAGATCAACGCCTGTTCGATCGAGGTGCCGGTCGAGATTGACGGCCAGACAGAACAATGGCTCGTCCAGTTCAAAAATGAGACCCATAATCATCCTACCGAAATTGAACCGTTCGGCGGCGCGGCGACCTGCCTCGGCGGCGCGATCCGCGATCCGCTCTCCGGACGTGCCTATGTCTATCAGGCAATGCGCGTAACCGGCAGCGGCGATCCGCGCACCACACTGGCGGATACGCTGCCCGGCAAGCTCCCCTCCCGCAAAATCACGACCGGTGCGGCCGCCGGTTATTCCCTGTCTCTTATACACATCTCCGAGCCCACGAGACCTCTCTACATCTC
>USLV01000131.1 GCA_900555705.1 uncultured Oscillospiraceae bacterium
ACATCCTCCCGCTCCCAGTAGCAGCGCAGGTGCATCTTGATCTCGGAGGAGGGGCGATAGCCCTCCAGCGCCTCCAGCACCTCCCCCTTGTCGTTCAGCTTCACCAGCTTCTCCGGCGTGATGAAGCTCTTGCTGATACCGGTCGGGGTCGCGAGCAGCGTCCCGTCCGGCAGCTTTGCGGATACGTTGCCGTCGTTGGCGGCAACCCAGCCGAGCTGCCACATCTTGTGGCAGATATCACAGATCTGGTCTCTCAATTCCTGTTCTGTCAAAACCTGTTCGTCCTTTCTGTTCAAATTTGCCGTCTGGGTGGAAAATCTTGCTGATTACATTATACAAAATCTTATCGGTTTTGCAAGACTTATCGAACAGATTAATAAAAATCAGCGCAGACGACAGGCCGTCTGTGCTGATTTTTCCGGGGATTCGTCGCGTCTTGCCAAGCCTCCCCTTTATATGGTATACTAGGGATACTATACTGAAAAAATGCTTTGAGGTGTTGCTATGGCTGTCCCGCGTGAACATATCCGCAATTTCTGCATCATCGCCCACATCGACCACGGTAAGTCGACCCTCGCGGACCGCATTCTCGAGAAGACCAAGACGGTGGCGCTGCGGGACATGGAGGATCAGCTGCTCGACAGCATGGATCTCGAGCGGGAACGCGGCATCACCATCAAGGCCCACGCCATTACCCTCTCCTACGAGGCGGCGGACGGCGAGACCTATGTCTTCAACCTGATCGACACGCCGGGCCACGTCGACTTCAACTATGAGGTCTCGCGGTCGCTCGCGGCCTGCGAGGGCGCGCTGCTCGTCGTCGATGCCTCGCAGGGCATCGAGGCGCAGACGCTCGCCAACACCTATCTCGCGGTCGAGCACGGGCTCGAGATCGTCCCGGTCATCAACAAGATCGACCTCCCCTCCGCCGATCCCGAGCGGGTCCGGCAGGAGATCGAGGACATCATCGGTATCGACGCTTCAGCCGCGCCGCTCATCTCGGCAAAGGCCGGGATTGGCATCGAGGAGGTGCTCGAGGCGGTGGTCAAGCTGATCCCACCGCCGAAGGGCGAGGACGACGCGCCGTTGCAGGCGCTCGTCTTCGACAGCTATTACGACAGCTACAAAGGCGTCATCGTCTATATCCGCGTCAAGGAGGGGGCGCTGCGCGCCGGCGACACCATCCGCATGATGGCGACCGGCGCGGAGTTTGAGGTCGTCGAAACCGGTATCATGCGCCCCGGGCGTCTGGAACCGACCGGCCTGCTCCGGGCGGGCGAGGTCGGCTATATCGCCGCGTCGATCAAAACGGTGAGCGAGGCACGGGTCGGCGACACCGTCACCCGGAAGGACCGCCCCGCCGCGGAGCCGCTGCCCGGCTACCGCAAGGCGAACCCGATGGTGTTCTGCGGCGTCTTCCCTGCGGACGGCGCGCAGTATCAGGATCTGCGGGAGGCGCTCGAGCGGCTGCAGCTCAACGACGCCTCGCTGACCTTTGAGCCGGAGACCTCGGTCGCGCTCGGCTTCGGCTTCCGCTGCGGCTTTCTCGGTCTTTTGCATATGGAGATCATCCAGGAGCGGCTGGAGCGGGAATACAACCTCGACCTCATCACGACCGCTCCGAGCGTCATCTACCGCATCACGCTGACCGACGGGACAGTCTGCATGATTGACAATCCGACCAACTATCCCGACCCGGGCAGCATCGCGATCGCCGAGGAGCCGATCGCCGACGCGCATATCCTCGCGCCGAACGACTATGTCGGCAACATCATGGAGCTCTGTCAGGAGCGTCGCGGCGTGTTCAAGGACATGCGCTATCTCGACCCGACGCGAGTCGACATCCACTATGAGCTGCCGCTCAACGAGATTGTCTATGATTTCTTCGACGCGCTGAAATCCCGGACAAAGGGCTACGCGAGCTTTGACTATGAGCTCCGGGGCTATACCGAGTCGAAGCTCGTCAAGCTCGACATCCTGCTCAACGGCGACATGGTCGACGCCCTCTCCTTCATCGTCTTTGAGGGCAACGCCTATTCCCGGGCGCGCCGCATGTGCGAAAAGCTCCGGGACAACATCCCGCGTCAGCTCTTTGAGGTGCCGATCCAGGCCGCCATCGGCGGCAAGGTGATCGCCCGCGAGACGGTGCGCGCGCTGCGCAAGGACGTGCTCGCGAAGTGCTATGGCGGCGACATCACCCGGAAGAAGAAGCTGCTCGAAAAGCAGAAAGAGGGCAAAAAGCGGATGCGCCAGCTTGGCAGCGTCGAGGTGCCGCAGGAGGCGTTCATGGCGGTGCTCAAGCTCGACGAGGACTGACCCCTCGTCAGGGCAGCAGCCACCGGCCAAGCAGCGGGATACGCTTCATCAGCCAGACAAGGAGCAGCGAAACGAGATAAACCCCGACCGCACCGGCCGTCCGCCAGAGGAATCGCTCCGGCGTCAGGCCGGTGCATTGCTTGGCGTAATATATCACGATCATCTGAATGAGATAGATACCGAAGCTACAGGACGAAACGGCGGCGATTGCCCGGCGCGTCCAGTCCGGGCGGAACAGCCACTCCCACGGGAGCTGTCGGAACAGCACAAACACCGCAGCGCCAAGCAGAACGGCGGGAAATCCCATCGAATTGAACAGCAGCCGGTTGAGCGTCCCATCCCGCAGCGACAGCGCATAGGTGATCCCATAGCGCCCCACCGCCGCGAGCAGACCGCCCGCATAGATCAGCAGGCGCTTCGCCCGGCTGAGCTCGGCGGTCGAGAGCAGGTAGCCGAGCAGGACATAGAGCAGCGTGCCGCCCGCGGCGGGAAAGCCCAGCGCACCGTTCCAGTGCAGACCCAGCGCCTGAAAGACAATCGGCAGCAGCGAACCGGTCAGGAATGCCGCGCCCGTCATATACCAGAGGCAGCGGCGGTTGTCCTTCAGCAGCGAGAGCACCGGCATCGCGCAATAGACCATGAACAGCGGGAAGAAAAACCAGTAGATCGGCTCGATCCGGTTGTCGAGAAACAGGTTGAGGAGCGTGCGGATCGAGCGATCGGGCAGCGCCATCTGTTCGGTCTTCAGCTTCCAGATCAGCATGACCCCGCTCCAGAAGAGATAGGGGATTCCCACCCGCAGGAACCGACGGAGGAAGAACTGCTTTGTCGTATACCGGCTCCGATAATTCATCAATGTCGCGCCGCTGAGCATGAAAAAGACCGGCACCGCCCAATAGGCGACCGTCTCAACCACCATGCTCTGCCGCCAGACCGGTGTGTCCGAAAAACTGTGCACAATGCTGTTGCAGTGCATCCAGACAACGCAGAAGCAGGCCGCGATGTTCAGCATATCCAGATACAGCAACCGTTTTTTCTCTGCCATAAAGACATCCTCCTCGGGCGGGATCCCCCCGCAGATACAGGTTATTTTATCAGATTTCGGCCGCATGCGCAACTACAATGTGGAAAGGAGGCGCGCGGATGCAACGGCTGGGACTCTATATCCACGTCCCCTTCTGCCTCTCGAAATGCCCCTACTGCGACTTCTATTCCACCGCCGTCTTCGACGAAACGCTGCTCGACCGCTATACCGCAGCGGTCGAGCAGGCGCTCGGCCACTGGCGGGAGCGGATCGCGGGAGCGGCGGACACGCTCTATTTCGGCGGCGGTACCCCCTCCCTGCTCGGCGGCAGGCGGCTGGCCCGGCTGGTCGAACGGGCGGCGGCGCTCTTCGGCCTGTCCGACGCCGAGATCACGCTGGAGGCCAACCCGGCGGATCATCTCGACACGGTGTTCCGCGACTTTGCCGCGGCGGGTGGCAACCGGGTGTCGATGGGGATGCAGAGCGCGGACGGCGCGGAGCTGCGGGCACTCGGCCGCCGCCATACACCCGACCAGCTCGAACGCGCCGTCGAGGCGGCGTATGCCGCCGGGCTGTCCAACCTCTCGCTCGACCTGATGCTCGGCATCCCCCGACAGGACGAGCCGTCGATGCGCGCCGGCGTCGAGACCTGCCGCCGCCTCGGAGCGCGGCACGTCTCGGCCTATCTGCTCAAGCTCGAGCCGGGCACCCCCTTCGCGGAGCAGGCGGATACGCTGGCGCTGCCGGACGAGGACGGGGCGGCGGCGCTCTATCTCGCCGCTTGTGAGGCCCTCGAGTCGGCGGGCTACCGGCAATATGAGATTTCGAATTTCGCCCGGCCCGGCTGCGAGAGCCGCCACAACCGAAAATACTGGGAGGGCGCACCCTATCTCGGGATCGGCCCGGCGGCGCATTCCTTTCTGGACGGCGAGCGGCTTTTCTACCCGCGCAGCCTCCCCGCCTTTCTGCGGGGCGAGCCGCCGCTGCCGGAATCGCCGGAGGAGGATGCGATCCCGTCGGGATCGCCCGCGGAATACCTGATGCTGCGGCTGCGGCTGGCGGAGGGGCTAACCGAGCGGGACTACGCCGCGCGGTTCGGCACGTCCCTCCCGGTCGTCTGGCGGGAACGGGCGGCCGCGCTGCCGGAGACGCTGATCCGCTGTGACACGGACGGTATCCGACTGACCCGGGCGGGCTTTCTGCTGTCCAACGCCCTGATCGGACGATTGCTGGAATAAGGAGGAGATCCCCATGTCGAACAAACAGCCGATTATTCATTCGCTGCTCGAGCTGGTCGGCAACACGCCGCTGATGCTGCCGGAGCGCTATCTTGCGCTGCACGGCATCCAGTCGCGGCTGCTGCTCAAGCTCGAGTGCCGCAACCCGCTCGCCTCGGTCAAGGACCGGGTGGCGGTTTCGATGATCGCGGACGCGGAGGCGCGGGGCGAGCTGCGCCC
>USLV01000132.1 GCA_900555705.1 uncultured Oscillospiraceae bacterium
CAGCGTCAGATGTGTATAAGAGACAGCCGCTGCCACGACCACCCGTCCGCCGGATCAGCCGGTGATCGCGCCGGTCACAGAAGAATTTCGCGCGATATGGGTGTCCTATATCGAGATGAACACGCTGTTGAAGGGCAAGAGCGCGGAGCAGGTGAAAGCGGCGCTGGACGCGATGATGGACAGCTGCGCCTCCTTCGGCATGACTGCGGTGGTGATGCATGTGCGTGCGAACAGCGACGCCTATTATGCGTCCGGGATTTTCCCGGCTGCGGCTGCGGCAAAACCGCTGCTGGACGCCGGCTTTGACCCGCTGGCCTATGCGGTCTCGGCGGCGCACAGCCGGGGATTGGAGCTGCATGCCTGGATCAACCCCTATCGGGTCGGGCGGGATGCCGGAAACGCCCGCTGTCCGGACACCTTTGCCTATGGAGACAAGACCTATTACATACCGACCTCTGAGGCGGCAAAGGCGCTGATCCTGAACGGGATCCGTGAGCTCGTCCGGAACTATGAGCTGGACGGCGTCCAATTTGATGACTATTTTTATCCGACCGGCTGTGCGGTGGAGAACAGCCCCGCCGCGTTTGAGACGGACGCCTATGCGGCCTATCGGCAGTCGGCGGGCAAAGCGGCGATGTCGCCGGGGGACTGGCGACGGAGCCATGTGGACAATCTGGTCGCCGCTGCCCGTAATGTCGTGCATACGCGGGCGGGCTGCCTCTTCGGCATCAGTCCCTCACACGATGCGGCCAAGACCCACGATCAGATGTTTGCGGATTCCAGAAGATGGCTTTCGACGGCAGGTTATGTCGACTATCTCTGCCCACAGGTTTATTTTGGTTTTGACCATGAATCCTCCGCCTTCGATGAGGTGACGGCGGAATGGCTTTCCTATACGCGCCACCCGTCGGTTTCGCTCTATTTCGGACTGGGGGTCTACAAGACGGGGCTATCCCCTGATCGCTATGCCGGTTCCGGAGGCGGAGAATGGGGCGAGGACAGCGACGTGTTGGCGGATTCTGTCCGCTGGCTCCGGCAGCAGAAGGTGACGGGGATGTTGTTTTACAGCTACAGCTATTTCTTTGAAGACACCGCGCGGGAACTCCAGCAGTGGACAGCGAACGGGGAGACGGTGGTGCAGATCTATAACCCCGGCATTGCGAAGCAGTCGGTCGAGAAGCTGCGGCAGGTGCTGGCGGCTGGGAATACGTAGACAGGGAAGGAAAAAGCGGGCGGTGCCCGCAGAAGGGATGTCAAAATGGCGGGAAAACACGCGAGAAAGAAAAAAAGACAGCCGCTCCTTTGGGGGCTGGCGCTGCTCCTGATACTTTCGCTGGCCGCAGGCGCGGCCTTTCTGGTGGACGGCATGGTGCTGCCGGCGATGCAGGAGGATGTGTCCCCGACCGGCGGCACAACCGCCGCTCCGGACACAGGCAGTACAACAGAGACGCCGACCACGGCGCCGACTGTATCGGAAACAAAACCGCCTGCCGAAGAGACGCCGCCGGAAGAAGAGCCGGTTCGCCGCTTTGCGCGGCCGGAGGAGATGCGTGCGGCGTGGTTGATCGAGGGTGTAGACTACCGTCTGACGGAAAACGACACCGAGGATCGGATTCGGCAGCAGATCGACGCCGCGCTGGACACGCTGGTCTCCTGGAAATGGAACACTGTGATCGTCCCGCTGGACGGCGAAAATGTCGGGGAGGCGTTCCACCCCGCCGCTTATCTCACGCAGCGTGCCCGGGAACGGGAGCTGTTTGTCTATGGCGTGCTTGATCTGCATGTCGGAGAGGAGGACGGCGCCGAGCCGACGGTTTTTGCAGAGCGGGTGGCACTCTGGAACGATATCCTGCAGACGGCGAAGGCCTATGATATGGACGGTTATCTGCTCGCGAACTACAGCTATGCCTATCAGCAGGCGCCGCTGCTGCGCGGCTATGCCGCCGGGATGATCGACCAGCTGCTGCGGCAGGCGACGGCGCTGCTCCGGGCAGAAAACCCGAACTGGTATATCGGACTGCTGACGAATGCCGTCTGGGCCCACCGATCCGTGGATGCGCATGGCTCCGAGACCGCCTCTGTCTATGAGGAGTATACCGACGGCTGTGCCGATACCCGGACGCTGGTGCTGGACGGGGCGGTGGATTTCGTGATGGTGCAGGCCTACGCCTCGACGAGCCATTCCGGCGCAGGCTTCACGAAGGTGCTCGACTGGTGGGCGGCGCTCTGCCGTGAGGCGGAGCTGCCGCTCTATATCGCGCACGCCGCCGACAAGGCGGAGGGCGCCGAGCGGGGCTGGGGCTCGCCGGATCAGCTGGCGCGGCAGCTTCTCTCCTGCCAGAAGACCGACGGCTGGAACGGGAGCGCCTTCCGCTCATTCTCGGCGCTGAAGGCCCATGAGGCGAGTACCGGGGCACTGCGACAGGCGATGGACGGTACCCTGATGGAGGAGTATATCTCGCGCGAGCTGGTGGTCAGCGAGCCCGCCAAAACCAGCTTTACGACCTATGAATCGGCGCTCAGCCTGCGCGGCAGCGCCGACCCGAATTTCCCGCTGACTCTCAACGGCCAGCCGGTCGAGCTGACCGATCACGGCTTTTTTGCACTGGATATGACCCTGAAGCTCGGGGAGAACACCTTCACCTTTGTTCACAAAGGCAAGACCGTCACCTACCGCGTGACCTACCGGGTCAAGGTGCTCGAGAGCGTCTCGCCCGCCGGCAATGTCAAGCTGGACGGCGGGACGGAAGTCATTCTGTCGGCGCTGGCCTACCGCGGTTCGACAGTATATGCGATGGTGAACGGCACGAAGGTGCCGATGGCGGTCTCCGCCTCGCAGGAGGAGGAGGGGACGACCGGCGGCAGCTCCGACTATGTCCGTTATACCGGCACCTACACGCTGCCGGCGGGGATCATTGGCCGGGAGCAGGCGCTCGGCGCCTTCACGGTGCACGCAACCTATCAGTCGCAGAGCGAGAGCGCGACAGGCGGTTCTCTAACGGTCGCGGCGCTGCCGGAGCCGCCGCCCGAGAGCGGGACGGAGGAGCGGCCGGTGACCATGCCGGATCTCAAGCCAATCAACCCGGACACCGGCGATACAGCACTTGCCACCGGCAAAATCCTGATCATCACCGCCGACTATGCCGAGACGTTCAGCGGCGACACGACCGACGATTACTCCCGCCCGACCAATGCCTATCTGCCGAAGGGCACGACGGATGTCTACGTCCGAACGGTCTACGACGCGGATTCCGGCCGTTCCTATTACCTGCTGGGCTGCGGCCGCCGGGTCTATTGTGAGGACGCGGAGGTCTATATCGACAGCGGACGGCTCTCGGGTTCCGAGCTGACCATCGAGGCGGCTACGGCGGACAGAAGGGCAACGACACTGATCTTTTCTGCGGACTGGCGCGTGCCCTATAGCCTGCAGCTGCTGCCGCAGACCTATACCAATCCGGTGACGCAGGATTACAGCATCCAGCAGCAGACGACGGAATATATCGACATCACATTTTCGTATGTGACCAAAACCGGCGGGGCGCCGGACGTGTCGAAGAGCCCGCTGTTCAGCCGGGCGGAATGGCGGACGACGGCGAAAAACATGTCGGTGTTGCGGCTGTATCTGACCAAAACCGCGCAGTTCTACGGCTATTCGGTGGCGTGGGACGACGAGGGGCGGCTGACCTTCGCCTTCCGCCATCCGGCCTCTGTTGCGGACAATCCCGCCGATCAGCCGCTGAAGGGCTTCAAGGTGGTGCTGGATCCCGGCCATGGCGGCAATTCGGTCGGGACGGCGGGCGGCAATGTCGCGGAAAAGACGCTGGCATTGCGTTATGGTCAGCTGCTCTGCGAAAAGCTGGAAGCGCTCGGCGCCGAGGTCGTGATGACGCGGACGGGGGACACGAGTCTCGGCCTGCTCGAACGCACGCAGATCACGCGGGCGGCGGACGCCGACCTGTTTATCAGCCTGCACATGGACGGTTTCCAGAACACCGCGGCCTCCGGCTGCTCGGTGCACTATTTCAACGAGTATTCCCGCGCCGCCTCCGAGATGGTTTATAACCGTATCCAGCAGGTCTACAAGGCCGCGGGCGGCACCGCCAACCGCGGCTGGAAATGGGATCCGTTCTATGTGACCCGGGTACATGACCTGCCGTCGATGCTGATTGAATGTGGGTTCATGACCAACGCCGGGGATCTCGAACGGCTGGTCTCGGCCGATTTCCAGGAGCGCTTCACCTCCGCGCTCGCAGACGGCGTCGTGGACTACGCCAAATCCCTGCCGAAACTGTAAAAATCCGGGGCTGTTCTCCGGGAAAACGACCGCCGGAATCCCGCCGCTTCGCGGGAATCTCCGGCGGTCGTCTGTTTTCCTCCCCAATCCTGCAAAATCCTCCTTTTTCTACCTTCTGTATATGACAAAATGGGCATGTCCGATGCTATATACTGAATGTAATCTCTATACGGTGGTGAGGACGTTGAAACAGAAGGTAGTGGTATCGGGACAACAGGAGCCCATACCGGGGACGGGTGGACATACGGCCGGGGAGGCGATCGCCCGGCAGGTGGCAATGATCCTGCTTTGGGCGGTGATGGGACTGCTGGTTCCTCGCGTCAGTGTCTATGGCGGATTGTCGCCGTTCGGGGTCGGGCTGGCTGCTGCCGCTGCCGGGCCGGGTTCGCTGCTGGTCTATATCGCGGTGAGCGTCGGCTATTTGTTTTCGAGTGAGACGCTGTTTCCGCTGCGGTATATCGGCTGTCTCTTATACACATCTCCGAGCCCAC
>USLV01000133.1 GCA_900555705.1 uncultured Oscillospiraceae bacterium
CCTACATAAAAGAGAAGGAAACGAACGTCTCATGAATCAACTGCAAAACGCCCGCCGCATTGTGGTGAAGGTGGGCACCTCCACACTGACTTACGGCAACGGCCGACTGAACCTCCGGCGCATCGAGGGACTCGCCCGAGTGCTTTCGGATATCAAGAATTCCGGACGGGAACTGCTGCTCGTGACCTCCGCCGCCATCGGCGTCGGCACCGGCCAGCTCGGTTTGCGGGAACGGCCGCGGGATGTCGGCGGGAAACAGGCTGCCGCCGCAGTCGGCCAGTGCGAGCTGATGTATACATATGACAAGCAGTTCTCGGAATACGGTCACATTACGGCGCAGGTGCTGCTCACCCGCGACGTCGTCGAGGATGAGCGACGCAAGCAGAATGTGGTCAACACCTTTTCCCGGCTGCTGGAATTCGGGGTGCTGCCGATCGTCAATGAGAACGATACGGTGGCGACCGAGGAATTGGAGTTCGGTGACAACGATACGCTGTCTGCCATCGTCGCCACGCTGGCGGATGCGGATGCGCTGATCATGCTGACCGATATCGACGGTCTCTATGATGCGGACCCGCGTCGGCATCCGGAAGCGCGGCGCATCCCGGTTGTGGAGACGATTGACGACAAACTTCTCGCGCTCGCGGAGGGCGCGGGCTCGACCCTCGGGACCGGCGGCATGATTACCAAGCTGCATGCGGCTCAGATTGCCACGGCGGCGGGCATCCCGACGGTGATTATGAACGGTGACCGGCCGGAAAATCTCTATGATTTGCTGGAAGGCCAGCCGATCGGTACCATCTTTACGGTAAAGGAGGCGGGCATATGACCGCGATGGAACAAATGGGGGAACGCGCCCGCGCGGCTGCCCGACAGCTCGCCACGGTTGGTTCGGCGGAGAAAAACGCGGCGCTGGCCTCGGTGGCGGAGACGCTGCTCGCGGAGACGGCCGCGATTTTGGCCGCCAACCGGGAGGATGTTGAAGCGGCAAAGGCGGCGGGAACGCGTCCCGCGCTGATCGACCGGTTGTCGCTCTCGGAGGCGCGGATTGCGGGCATGGCCGACGGCATCCGCGAGGTCGCGGCACTGACCGACCCGGTGGGGGAGGTCATGGATGGGTTCCGCCGTCCAAACGGCCTTCGGATTGAAAAGGTGCGGGTGCCGATGGGGGTGATCGGCATCATCTATGAGGCGCGGCCGAATGTGACGGCCGATGCAGCGGCGCTCTGCCTCAAGGCGGGCAATGCGGTGATCCTGCGCGGCGGCAAAGAGGCGATCCGCTCCAACCGCGCGATTGCGGAGGCGATCCGCCGGGGTCTCGCGGCTGCGGGTCTGCCGGAGGATGGCGTGCAGCTGGTGCAGGATACCTCCCGTGAGACGGCGGCGGAGATGATGCGGATGAACCGTTTCATCGACGTGCTGATCCCGCGCGGCGGCGCAGGGCTGATCCGTGCTGTGGTGGAGGGCTCGACCGTGCCGGTCATCCAGACAGGCGTCGGCAACTGCCATGTCTATGTGGACGCGGCCGCCGACATCGAGATGGCCGCGCGGATCATCTGCAACGCGAAGGCCTCCCGGCCCTCGGTCTGCAATGCGGCGGAGACGCTGCTCGTCCATACGGCGGTCGCGGAGGCGGCACTACCGGTGATGGCGGCGGCGCTGCACGATGCGGGTGTGACGCTGCGCGGTTGTCCCCGCACAGTTGCGATTCTTGGTGCGGAGCATGTCGAGGCGGCCACCGGGGAGGATTGGGCGACGGAATATGGAGATTATATTCTCGCGGTGCGGGTGGTGGACTCGCTGGAGGAGGCGATCGCCCATATCGCGGCCTACGGTACCGGCCACAGCGAATGTATCGTTACCGACAGCCGGCGTGCCGCCGACCGGTTCACCGAGGCGGTGGACGCGGCGGCGGTCTATGTCAATGCCTCCACGCGGTTCACCGACGGCGGGGAATTCGGCATGGGCGCGGAGATCGGTATCTCGACTCAGAAGTTGCATGCGCGCGGGCCGATGGGACTGCGCGAGCTGACAACGGTCAAATACATCGTCCACGGCGACGGCCAATGCCGATGACCGACGATAAAGGAGCGTGACAACACCTTGAGCGGATGGAGAAAACGGGAGCAACCGGTGCGAGAGCCTGAAATGCTGATCGAGGAAGAGACGGCGGTTTTGGAGGCGGAAACGGATCCGGAAGAAGAGGCGGCGAAGAGCGAGAAGACAGAAGTTTCAGACGAACCGCTGTCTCCAGGTCGTTATACAAAATCCGGCCAGCGGAAAGGCCAATACCGCTTTGCAGCACCGATCGGCCTGCTGGTGATTGTGCTGAGCATTGTTGGCGCGGTTTCGCTTGTCAGCTTTGGCGTGCGGGTAATCCGCGACGCGCGGGATACCTCCGGCATGAAGGAGGATCTCTACTATGCCCTGTTCCCGTTGATGCAGTATGCACCGACTGCCTTTGAATCCGCGAACGGCGCGGAGCAGGATGCGTTGGTCCAGGCGGCCATCTACAAGGTGACGAATGCGGACTGGATCCGGCAGCAACAGGACAGCAGCTATGAGAGTCCCTATGTATATGACGACTCGGATCGTCTGATCATCCCGATTGCGGATATCAACGCGGCCTATGCCGCGTTGTTCGGTGCGGAAGCGAAACCGGCCTATCGCACCTTTGGCGAGGATGCGGGCGACTATTTTACCTATCTGTATGATGCGGGAAACGCCTGCTATCACGTCCCTTATGTCACCGATTCGCTGATGTATGAGCCGGTAATTGATACAATCAAGCGGGCGGGAGATACCTATAAAGTACGCGTTGGCTATGTACATATCCAGGATATCCGGGTCGACGACCGCGGCAATGATGTGGTGACGCCGGCCCAGGCGAAATACTTCCAGACCTATACTGTCCGCGATGAGGGCGAGGGGAGATTCATTATCCTCTCGGTGGCGGATGAAAAAGCCGAGTAAAGCGGGAACAGGCCTGCGGCATATCGCCGCAGGCCTGTTTTTATGTGAAGGATGCTGTTACCCGATGGTACGGTAGAAGCTGTCCATACGCACCCGCCGCACCGCGAGGAAATCCTTGAGCAGCTCAATCTGTGCCTCATAGGTATGGGCGTTTACGACTGCCGGCGGATTGGCGCCGACCTTGAAATCGAGGATATCCCACCGCTGGAAGTTGAGCTGCTGGGAACGGTCGATCATCGCGGCCCAGCTGTCGATCTGGTTATCCAAATCGGCGATTTTTTGCTTGAATACCGCCCATTCGCTGCGGAGAATATCCCGCGCTTCCGGCATTTCGAAGAGATAGCGGAACCAGCCCGCACCGCTGCGATAGAGAGAATCGGGCTCGTTCTCCGGGTTCCAGTAGTCACAGTTGCCGGAAGAGCGGTCGAAGTCCCAGATCGGACCGAGCTTAAACTTGCCCCCGACATCCAGCGTCATGTAGACGCTCGAGTGCATGGAGGAATCGGTGTTGTTCATAAATTCCTCGACGAGATACCACTGCACAAAGGACTGTACATCCATCAGACGGGAGACGGCTGTGTAATTGCGGCTTCGCAGCGCGGTTGTTGCGGCAAACACTTTGTCGTAGATGTACTGGACGTGCGCCTCCGTGAGATGCTTATAGGATGGTTTTTTGATGGTGACCCACTTCCCGCCGATGTCGATCTGGAAAAACAGCTCATCGGTCACCGGATCATAGGTAGCCGGTCCAAACGACTGCCATTGAGCGCGCCGATCATCCGGCACCTCGTTAACATGGCTGTCGAACTCGAGCAGGTAGCCGACCTGCTGCGGTCCCTGCTGTTCCGCGGGCAGTGCGTCGTCATAGTCGGTGATGTTGACGCGCTCTTTCTCGATCTCGATCTTTTCGGTCAGTCCGTACGTGCCCCAGTATTCGCCGTTGTACCAGAGATCGACCGGCCGGGTCTGCATGACAAATTCCATCTCGATCTGCTCGCCGATATAGGCGGCGAGATAGTTGCGCAGCAGTGTCTTGTCCTCGTAGTTGGCGATTAGCGACCAGTTTTTGGATTTCGGCATGTCGAGAAAAGCGGCCTTTTTCTCCAGCTTGACCGTATAGCCCTTCTTTTCCGCGCCCCAACTCGTATTGCCGCGGCCCTTGGCCCGGCCCGGCACGAGAAGGGAGTCCTCGACGGCATAGTAGCAGACCGTTTGGTCGCCCCCGCCGACATAGAAGGAGGCTGCCATATACTCCTCTTTCGATGTGATTTCCCGATAGCCCTCCGTGGTCATCGCAAAGGAGGGCAACCCGGTGGCAAGTGTTTCGAGATGAACGGTAACATCCTGTGTGGAACCGTCTTTGGCCCGCATGGTCAGCGTCAAATCTCTGCGCAGATCCAGCACGGTTTCGCCGGAAATTACCTCATCTCCCTCGACCAGCAGGCGATCGCCGTAGTATGCGACCGTCGGGATCAGGGCCGACAGATCAAGACCGGCCGGAAGCAACGCCGTGATACGGTGCCGGTCGCGATCAACGTGACAGGCGATATTAAAGGGCAGACCGGGATTGTCGGCGGTGGTAAAGACAAAATAGCCGATCTGACGGGTATCCGGCAGAACAGAGGTGCCGATGTTTTCCACTTCGGAGAGATCAGCAAACGGTTTTCCCGACTCTTTTTCAAAGGGAGAAAAGCTGTTTTCGACCGGATCAGGATCAGGATCGGGATCGGGATCAGGGTCAGGGTCAGGACTGTCTCTTATACACATCTGACGCTGCCGACGAAGCTAGAAGTGTAGATC
>USLV01000134.1 GCA_900555705.1 uncultured Oscillospiraceae bacterium
TACCTCCTGGCCCGCTCTCGCGACCCCCTCCGTAAGGTGCCTGACTATAATATCACCCTTCCGCTCTTTTGTCAACAGCATTTTTGAAAAATTTTAGATTTTTCTCAAACTTTTTTTCGCATCGCCTGTTTCGACTGAAAATCCCCCTTTTGTTCTTTATACTATAGTGTTATAAAAGAAGCGGTTGATTCTCTCTCAGTATTTTGCTATACTAAAATATGATTCAATTTCAAAAGCGCAGGTGGAACTATATGCCTATCAAAATTGCAGATCACCTACCGGCGGCCAGAATCCTGGAGTCCGAAAACATTTTTGTAATGACTGAGGATCGTGCTCTCCACCAGGATATCCGCCCTCTCCGTATCGTCATTCTGAATCTGATGCCGACGAAGATCGAGACCGAAACGCAGCTTCTTCGTCTGCTTGGAAACAGTCCATTACAGGTGGATATTGATCTGATGCAGACGGCGACGCATGTCTCCAAAAACACTTCACCGGAGCATCTGCTGGAATTTTATCAGACCTTCGATCAATTAAAGAATAACCGCTATGATGGAATGATCATCACCGGTGCACCGGTGGAGAGCATGGATTTTGAGAGCGTAGATTACTGGCAGGAGCTCTGCGAAGTAATGGATTGGACCCGTACCCACGTGCATTCCACTCTGCATATCTGCTGGGGTGCACAGGCTGGACTTTACTATCACCATCATATCTCCAAATATCCGCTTCCGGAAAAACTATCCGGTATTTTCCGACATCGACCGTTGGATCTTCGCCACCCGTTACTTCGCGGCTTTGATGAGATGTTTTATATGCCGCATTCCCGCTATACAGATGTTTCGCTCAACGATATTCAGCAGGAACCGGCGCTGCAACTGTTGGCCGTTTCTGAAACGGCTGGGGCCGCTATCATCGCTACGGAGGACGCACGCCAGGTTTTTGTCACCGGTCATTTCGAATACGACCGGATGACGTTGGCGGGTGAATATGCCCGGGATATCCACCGCGGACTAAATCCCCGGATTCCACAGAACTATTTCCCCGGCAATGATCCGGAGGCAGTTCCGCTGATGCTCTGGCGCAGTCACGCCAATCTGCTCTTCTCTAACTGGCTCAACTATTTTGTCTATCAACAGACGCCCTATGACTGGACGCTCGAAAGCAAATAACAACTGTCAGGAGAACCCCCGTCTGAAAACAGACGGGGGTTCTCCTCATTCGGGAAATTCTCTCTATAGACCAATGCAGCGAATCGTCGCTCAACTATGTGCAGGAATTATTTTTTACAGCCGCATCCGCACCCGCTGCCGTCGTCGTCCCGTGGCGGGAAAAACTCATCAACCGGGAAGCACATCTTACGGAACAGCTCACAGGGATTATCGCTTGTCGGGCAGCACTCCTTGTTCGGCATGCAGAAATCATAGACCGGCACGAGCATTTGCACATTCCGAATGAGCTGGACGATGGTAAACATACCAATGGTGACCAGCACGATTTTCCCTTCGCGCACCTCACAGAAATTGCCGCCGTAACGGTTGGTGATGCACTCCGGGATGCAGCCGCAGCCACAGCAGCAGCAACAGCAGCAGTCCTTATTCCACTCGCAGGCATCCACCGTCCGGGTGCCGAGTACAATCGGCTCCGCTACCTGTACCGAACAACGCGGCAGGTTCCGGGTAGGCATCTCCTGGCGGTCATTCTGATCCGCGCGGAATTCACTGTTGAATACTTTGACACCGCCCTCACCGCCGTAGAGAATGACCTTCTTCTGGAAAATGGCAATACCGCAGACAGGCGGACAGAGTTCATTTCGTCCGGCGAAAACATCGAACTCCACCTCAAAGAAAAAGGTCAGATCACAGGAATAGTAGCCACGATTAAATGGCAACGCTTCGACATCGATGAAGGTTTTGATTACCTCCGCCTTTCTCGCGCGGACGCTGACCGCGCGGTTGATCAACGCCTGGTCGTGCTCGGTGAAATACACCTGCATATCCTCCAGACAATCTTTGTCCGCGCAGGAATCGTATACACGTCCGGCATCGACACAGACCGCGTCCTTGCAGCCCATATCGTGACAGCACTTTTCGGGCATGAAAAATCCCCCTATAATATGGATTAAAGCACGTTCGGCTTCGCGGCCGATATACTTCATTCCATCATATGACACCAGCTGTATTCGGTGCCAAAAACAGGGGGATTTTTCTGAAAACAGGGGCCTGTCCGGTTACGAAATCGCCTTCAGACGGGCAAAATTCGCCATGATCTTTTTTACACCGACCTGTTCAAACAGAATGGTCAGCAGGACGTCGTTACCCATCGGTGTCGTCGATTGGATAACCCCTTCGCCGAAGGTCTTATGTAACACCCTGTCCCCTGCTTTCCAGACGACAGCCGAAGCCGCCGGCGCAGTGCCGACCGAGGCGGTTCTCGAAGCGGCACGGGAAACCGGACCCTGCGAAGCGGCGATCGAGGTGCCTGGCATCGACCGGTTGGATGAGGAACCTCCGTAGCCGTTGGATGCGGCGCGATAGGAAAACCCGCCGGACGAAGCCGTCTTCTGCTGCCGCTCATCGTGCAGCTCCAACAGCTCCGCCGGGATATCGCCGACAAAACGGGATTCGCGGTTGCGGTTGGTGGTGCCGTAGAGCATGCGGCTCGCGGCACGGAGAATATAGAGCTCTTCGCGGGCACGCGTGATCGCCACATAGCAGAGACGGCGCTCTTCCTCGAGCTCCTCCGGATTGAAAATCGTCTGCATGCCGGGGAATACACCATCCTCAAAGCCGGGCAGCAGCACAACTGGGAATTCCAATCCCTTCGCCGCATGCATCGTCATCAACACCACCGCATCAGAACCGGCGTCGTAGTTGTCCACGTCGGTGAGCAGCGCCATCTCCTCGAGGAAACCTGCCAGATCGGGATAGTCGGTATCACTGTTCTGCTCATAATCGAGAATCGAGGACTCGAGTTCCTGCAGGTTCTCAACACGTCCCGCCTCCGTTTCGCCTGCCAACTGCCACATGGCCAGATAGCCGGTCTCCTCCAGCATGGTTTTGTAGAGAAGATGCACGGATACATCCGGATCGCCGTTCATCTCGCGCAAACGCTCGATCATATCCGTAAAGCTCTTTAGCTTGCCGGAAGCACGACTGATCGCGGGATAGCTTTCCGCCTCCCGCAGCACCTCATAGAGCGGTACACCGAGCCCCTCTGCGATTTCAGCCGCCTTCTCCATGGTTGCGTCGCCAATTCCCCGTTTCGGCTCGTTGATGATACGGCGCAGGCTGATTGAATCACCAGGATTGTTGATTACGCGGAGATAGGCGGTTGCATCGCGTACCTCCTTGGTGTCGTTGAAGCGGTGTCCGCCGATAATACGATAGGGCACGCCGCTCTTAACCAGCGCGCGTTCAATGGCATTCGACTGGGCATTGGCGCGGTAGAGTACAGCAAAATCACTGTAACGGCGCCCGGCACTGACACCGTCCAGAATCGTACCGGCAACCAGCCGTCCCTCCTCGTCCTCATTTTCCAACACATACAACTGTAAAGCGCGGCCCTTGTCATTATCCGTCCAGAGGGTCTTTCCCTTTCGCTGCTGATTCTTCTCGATCACCGCATTGGCCGCGTTCAGGATGGTCTTGGTTGAACGATAATTCTGTTCCAGACGAATGACGGTACAATCGGAGAACTCCTGCTCAAAATTCAGAATATTCTCAATGGTCGCACCGCGGAACTTATAGATACTCTGGTCGTCGTCACCAACCACACAGAGATTGCCGCTTTTTTCTGCGAGCAGACTGATCAGTCGATACTGTGCGTGGTTGGTATCCTGATATTCGTCTACCATCAGATAGCGATAGCGGTTCTGATAGCGTTCCAGCACCTCGCGATTGGTCTGGAACAGCTCCACCGTCCGGCAGAGCAGATCGTCAAAGTCCATCGCGTCCGCTTCTTTCAGCCGCCGCTGATAGAGCTCATAGCAGGCCGCCACCTTTTTCAGTCGGAAATCGCTTCCCGCCATCTGGGCAAATTCCGCAGGTGAGAGCAGACTGTCCTTCGCCCGACCGATCTCACCGAGAATCGCCTTGTGGCTCAGCGCCTTTTCATCGACACCGACCGTCTTCATGCATTCCTTCATCAGCCGACGGCTATCGTCCGTATCATAGATGGTAAAATGAGAGGAATAGCCGAGATGCTCCCCTTCACGCCGCAGAATCCGGGCACAGAAGGAGTGAAAGGTGCTGGCCATGACCTCCTGCCCCTCTTCGCCCAGCATACGGGAAAGACGCTCCTTGAGCTCACCGGCCGCCTTATTGGTAAAGGTGATTGCGAGAATCCGCCAGGCTGGACAGGGATTCACCGCACAGAGCTGTGCTACCCGGTCATCGGCAGATATTCGCCCGGCAGCGCAGTCCTCCAGCAGCGCCCAGTCCTCCTCCGACAACGCCATTGGCTGCACACTACTACGATAGGCGTCGCCAAAGCACACCAGATTGGCAATCCGGTTCACCAGCACCGTCGTCTTGCCGCTGCCCGCCCCCGCCAGAATCAGCAACGGGCCATCCACATGGAAGACCGCCCGTTTCTGCTGGTCATTCATGCGGGAAAAGGTGCGTTCCAGAATTGCCCGACGCAGCGTGATAAAATCCGACATGGAATCTCCTCTCTTTCCAGACAAAACGGGGCGGGTCTTTCGGCCCTGTCTCTTATACACATCTGACGCTGCCGACGAAG
>USLV01000135.1 GCA_900555705.1 uncultured Oscillospiraceae bacterium
AGAGACAGGCCTACCCGGTCAAAGGACGTGCCGTGACGGTGCTCTGCGGCCGCGGCAACAACGGCGGCGACGGCTTTGTCATCGCGAGCAAGCTGCTCGAGGAGGGGGCGCGGGTGACGGTTGTGCTGGCCGCCGGGCTGCCCGCAACCGCGCAGGCGAAGGAGATGTATGCCCGCATCGCACCGACCGATATCGCGATCCACAGCCTCGAGACCGCGCCCTATCTTGCCGCCGAGGCGGTACAAACCGCCTCGCTGCTGGTCGACGCAGTCTACGGCATCGGCTTTCGCGGCGAGCTGCCGGATTATCTCCGCCATTTTTTCCGCCTTGTCAATCAGGCGGCGGCACCGGTGGTCGCGGTGGATATCCCGAGCGGGCTGTCCGCCGACAGCGGCGAAGCCGACCCCGATACGATTCGGGCCGACCGCACCGTCACTTTCACCGCTCTGAAGCCGGGACTGGTCGCCGCCGGGGCGGCGGCGATTTACGGCGAGGTGACGGTGGCCGCGATCGGCATCGATCCGGCGCTTGTTGAGCGCTTTACGCCGGGAGAGCTTGCCATCGATACCGGCATGGTCGCCGCCTGCTTCCCAAAGCGGGCGGCGGACAGCCACAAGGGCACCTACGGCCATGTGCTCTGCATTGCCGGCAGCTACGGCATGGCGGGAGCGGCGATGCTCTGCACCCGGGCGGCGCTGCGCTGCGGCGCGGGACTGGTCACAGCCGCCGTCCCGGACAGCATCTATCCTCTCGTCGCCGCCGGAATTCCCGAGGCGGTGTTCCTGCCGCTGCCCGACTCCGCCCCCGCCGCCCGCATCGCGCTGCGCGGTCGGGTCGAAACCGCCTCCGCCGTTGTGCTCGGCTGTGGGCTCGGCACCGATGAGGCGGCGGAAGAGCGGGTCGCGGATGTGCTTGCCCACGGGAACTGCCCGCTCGTGCTGGACGCGGATGGTATAAATTGTGCCGCACTGCATATAGATATGCTGAAAACAGGAAACCGTCCGCTCATCCTCACCCCCCATCCCGGCGAAATGGCCCGGCTGATCGGCTGTTCGATCGAACAGGTGCAGCGCAACCGCGCCCGCGTCGCCCGCTCCTTTGCGGAGCAATACGGCGTTACGCTGGTGCTCAAGGGGCACGAAACGCTGATTGCCGCCCCGGGCCAGGCGACGCTCGTCAACCGGACCGGCAATCCGGGCATGGCGACCGGCGGCAGCGGCGATGTGCTCGCCGGGATGATCGGCGCCTTTCTCGCACAGGGGATGGAGCCCCGGCAGGCGGCCATGTGTGCCGTCCATCTGCACGGGCTCGCAGGCGACCGCGCGGCGGCGCGCCTCTCCCAGCACGCCATGCTTCCCTCTGACCTGCTCGATGAGCTCGGAGACCTGTTTTTAATCTTGGAAAAATAGGTGTTTGCGCATGAAAGCGTTCCGGCTCTCCCTGCTGCTTGTCCTGTTCTGTTCCCTGCTTCTCTGCGGCTGTGCCGCCGATCCCCCCGCCACTCATTCCCAGCAGCCGGTCACCATGGGGTTCAATTGCGATATGGAGGGCAGCTACCGCGGGACAGCGGTCGCGGGACAGCTCTCCCGCTCCTCGGTCGGACTGCTGACCGTCCGGCTGAGTCAGCCGGAGGATCTCAGCGGTCTCGAAATGGAATGGAACGGCGAAAAGGTGATACTCCGGATGTTCGGACTGTCGGTTGATGTGGACCCGGACACCATCCCGGAGGGGGCGCTCGGGGTCAGCATCCTGCAATCGCTGGATGCCGCTATGCGGAATCCCGACGGCGGCACACTGACCGACGCGGGCATGAAGACCGTCGGGAGCTGCCAAAACGGGAGCTATGAGCTGATCTCGGATCCGGAGACCGGCCATCTCCGCTCCCTCTCGGTTCCCGCCCTCGAGTTCACCGCCCGTTTTTCGAATTTCCAGACCATGGCCGTCTGAATCCCTGCAAAAGCCGTCCCCTGCTTCGGCAGAGGACGGCTTTTTTAACAATTCTCAAACAATTCGGCAACAAATGGCCAATATCCGTTCCGTATGGTGTATAATGAGCGATATGCGCGGTTCGGATATCTCGCTGCGGACAGTCGGCGCGTCCTGTGTCGGGAATACTGCCGTTGGGCTCGGCAAGCTTGTATGCGGTCTTCTCTCCCTCTCCCCCTTTCTCTGCGCGGGCGCTCTTTACACATTCTGTATGACCGCAGCAAGGGGAACGGCGCTCGCGGGGCTGTCCGGGAACCGGACGCCCGCAGCCCAGCGCCGCTACTGCCGTGCCGCCGCCCGTATCCTGATGGCGGCAAGCGCGCTCTATGCGCTCTATTCCGCGCGGTTTTTTGTCCGTCCGGAGACAGTCCGCTGCCATCCCTATGTCGCCATTGGCATTGCGGCCTTCACCTTTGCAGAGCTGGGACTGAATATCGCCGGGCTTGTCCGGGCGCGGAAGGGCTCTTCCCCGCTGGTCCGCGCCGTCCGCACCGTCAATCTGGCCGCTTCGCTGCTCTGCCTTGTGCTGACGCAGACCGTGCTGCTCTCGTTCGCCTCCGAGCAGACGGCAGTTCATCCCGCCGCCAACGGTCTGTTCGGCATGCTCATGGGCACTGTCGCGGCGCTGCTCGGGCTGTTTCTGCTGCGGACGGTCAACCGGGAAAATCGAACGGAGGAATCCTCATGATACACATTCTGGTTCTGGAGGACGACCAACAGCTGAACCGCAGCGTCTGTACCTTCCTGAACGACAGCGGCTTTGCCGCCACCGGCTGTCTCGACGCCGACGCCGCCTTCGAGGCGCTCTATCGTCAGTTCTACGACCTGATCATCTCGGACATCATGCTGCCGGGAACCGACGGGTTTGCCTTTGCCCAGTCGGTCCGCGCGGTCAACCGGCAGATTCCGATCCTGTTCATCTCGGCCCGGGACGACCTCTCCGCCAAGCAGCGGGGCTTCCAGCTCGGCATCGATGACTATATGGTCAAACCGGTCGATCTGGACGAGCTGCTGCTGCGGGTGCGGGCGCTGCTGCGCCGCGCGCACATCGAGGCCGAGCGACGACTCTCGATCGGCAATCTGACGCTGGACGCGGACGCCATGACGGCAGTTGTCGACGGCACGGAGCTCCCGGTGACGACGCGGGAATTCCATATTCTCTATAAGCTGCTCTCCTATCCGAACAAGACTTTTTCCCGCGCGCAGCTGATGGACGAGTTCTGGGGTATCGACTCGGACAGCAGCCTGCGGGCGGTCGACGTCTATATCACCAAGCTGCGGGACAAGTTCTCCGGCTGCAACGGCTTTCGCATTGTGACGGTGCGTGGCCTCGGCTATAAGGCGGTGCCGACATGAAACAGCCCGGACGCAGGCGGCGCAAGGCCGCGCTCTTTCCCCTCTCGGTTTTTGTCCTCACCCTGCTCTTCTTCGGACTCTTCACCACTCTCCAGATGGTTATCATCGGCGACTATATCGACTATGCCCGTCTTCCGGCGGGACGGCAGGCAGCAATTCTGGGCGTCTGGCTGCTGTCGGCGGCCGGATTCACGCTGCTCACACGGCAGCAGATCCGCCGTCGCTTTGAGCAGCCGGTTGAAACCTTTGCGGAGGCGGCGCGGCAGGTGGCGAACGGGGATTTTTCGGTCTATGTCCCGCAGCGGCACACCCCCGACCGTGCAGATCCTCTCGACCGGATCTTCGCCGATTTCAACACCATGGTCGAGGAGCTCGGGAGTATCGAGACGCTCAAAACCGACTTTCTCTCCGATGTCTCCCACGAGCTTCGCACGCCGCTCGCCGTCATCCAAAATCACGCGGCGCTGCTTAAAAAGGAGGGGCTGGACGACGAACGGCGGCGGGAATATGCCGACGCGATCCAGCAGGCGGCCGGGCGGCTTTCCGGACTGACCACCAACATGCTCCGGCTGAACCGGCTGGAAAAGCAGGTCATCCGGCCCCAGCCCGTGGCCTTCGACCTCTGCCGCCAGCTCTGCGATTGTGCGCTGCTGTTCGAGGAAAGCTGGGAACAGAAGCAGATCGTGTTCTCAGCGGAGCTCGAGGATCGCGCGGTCATCCGGGCGGATGCCGGGCTGCTCGAGCTCGTCTGGAACAATCTTCTCTCCAACGCCTTCAAGTTCACCCCTCCGGGCGGCAGCGTCACACTGCGGCAGACGACCACGGCAGACGCGGTGGTCGTCACGGTCGCGGACACCGGCTGTGGGATCGCCGCCGAAGCGCTCCCCCATATTTTCGACAAATTTTATCAGGCGGACACCGCGCACACGACCGAGGGCAACGGGCTGGGGCTCGCCCTCGTCCGGCGGGTTCTCGAGCTCTCGAACGGCACGATCACCGTGGTCAGCCGACCGGACGACGGAACGATTTTCACTGTCCGGCTGCCGCGCGGACAGGAGGAACAGACATGACACAGCATGATCCGGAGGTACGCTTCATCGGATACGAGTACCGGGAAGTGGTCGCGTCCGACAAAAAGGCCTCGCTCTGGCTGGACGGCTATGCCAGCTTTGGGTGGACACCGGACGAGCGGATGCCCGTCGACAGCCGCCGTTATCGGCTCCGGCGGGACCGCAAGCTCGTGAACCGGGCGGAGCTGACCCGCTTGCAGCGGCATTTCGAGGCCTGTATGCGGGAGATCCAGACGCTTGAACGCGCCGGGGCCGCACGGGCACGCGGTCGGTCGCTCGCCGTAGGACTGATCGGCACCGCGTTCATGGCGGGC
>USLV01000136.1 GCA_900555705.1 uncultured Oscillospiraceae bacterium
GACAAACGAGACCCCCGCCCGTTCCAGCTGCTCCTCCACTCGGTCGAGATAGCCGAACGCCTTCACAGAGCGGCCGCCGGAGGTCACAAGCAGTGCCTTCTGACCAGGGAGTGCCTGCTCCGACAGGCGGTTCAGCTGCCCCTTTCCGAACAGAATTCTCGTGGGAATATAATAGTCAAACTGCATCATCGTCATCCTTCCTTTTTTCCATTATAACCTCTCGCGCCGAAAAGTCAATCGACTGTTCAGAGTAACAGCAGACGCACCGCCAGTGCCGAGAGTATCACGCCGGTCACATCGCCCGCCGTCGCAGCCACGAGGGTATGCCGCGTCCGGCGCACCTGCACGGCACCGTAATAGACAGCGAGGGTATAGAAGGTGGTCTCGGTGGAGGATTGGAGTACACAGGCGACCAATCCCTCCACGCTATCCGGACCATAGCGTGCCAGCACCTGCTCCAGCGCCGCCAGCGAACCGCTTCCCGAGATCGGCCGCAGCAGCGCCAGCGGAATGACACCGGAGGGAAATCCGAGCTTCTGCGCCAGCGGCGCGGCGAGCTCTGCCAACCAGTCGGTGATTCCGGAGGCTTGCAGCATCGACACCGCCGTCATCAACGCCACAAGAGAGGGCAGGATCCGCACGCAGGTCCGGATGCCCTCTCCCGCGCCGCCGACAAACTCATCAAATACCGGCACCTTTGCGGCGATGCCCGCGCCCAGCACCAGCAGTACAAAGACGGGAACCGCCCATATGGACAGCGTGTTCAGCATGTGATCTCCCCCCTTCCAGCAATTTCGCCAGCAGCACCGCTACCATCGCCGAGCCGAGAGAGGTCATCCAGACAGCCGGCAAAATCGCCATCGGGTTCGCTGCCCCTGCCTCCAGTCGCAGTGTCGCTACCGTCGTTGGTAATAGCTGGATCGAGGCAGTGTTCAGCACAACGAACACCACCATATGCCGGGAGGCTGTATCCGGTCGCGGATTTTCCTGCTGAAGCTCCTGCATCGCCTTCAGTCCCAGCGGTGTGGCGGCGTTGCCAAGTCCCAGCATATTGGCCGCCATATTCATCAGAATCGCGCGACAGGCCGCTCCACGGGGCGGAAGCCCGGGAAACAGCAGCCGCATCAGTGGCGCCATCAAACGACTCAGTCGCTCGGTCAATCCCGCCTTTTCCGCCACCCGCATCAGCCCGCCCCAAAGGCACATGGCGCCGCCAAGCGAAAGACAAAGCGAGATCGCCGCGCTGCCTCCTCCAAGCAGCGCATTGTTCACTTCTTCAATCCGACCGGTCAACATACCGGCCAGAATGGAAATTGCCATAATAAAAATCCATAATCCATTCAACATGTCAAACCCTCCCCTAAGATATATGTGCATGTTTGTCGGATATGTCCAGAAAGGAGGGGCTATTTCGACAAAAGCACGCAAATTCAGCGCAAATATGCTGCATTATTTGCAATCTTTTGTCACATACTTTTATCAAATAGCGAATTGACAGATTATACCATTTTTGGTAGAATAAACGTGACTTCCTGAGAAACGAGGTGTTTTGCTATGAAATCAATCGGAATCGTTCGAAAGACGGATGAGCTGGGCAGAATTGTACTGCCGATTGAACTGAGACGGAATTTGGACATCCAGGTAGGTGATTCCCTCGAAATTTTTATCGACGGAAACGCCATTGTGCTGAAAAAGTATCAGCCTGCCTGTATCTTCTGCGGCAACGCGAAGGATGTCCGTCTTTTCAAGGGGCACAACGTCTGTCCGAACTGCGCAGAGGAACTCAGTGCCAAGCCCTGATCTGTCCAAAGCCATTTTACAAACAGGCCCTGCCGTCGGCAGCGTCAGATGTGTATAAGAGACAGCCTGTGGCTGGCAGGGCCTGTTTTCCGTTACAGCAATTTATATAGCAGCGAGGCATCGTCTTTGGACACCGTCTCCTGCACGGAGACGACCTCCGCCCGCAGTTCCCGTGCGCCGAGCTGAATTGACAGCACATCGCCTGGCTTCACATCATAGGATGCGCGGGCTGCCTTTCCATTGACCAACACCCGGCCCGCATCACAAGCCTCATTGGCAATGGTCCGCCGTTTGATCAGACGGGAAACCTTCAGATATTTATCCAGCCGCATCTGCATCTTCCTCCTCTCCCGAAACGAAACAGCCGCCCAAAACGGGGCGGCTGTTTGCAATTTCTTCTCTGCTTATTTCGAAACCGCGTCTTTGAAAGCCTTGCCGGCCTTGAAAGCGGGCTGCTTGGAAGCAGGAATCACAATGGTCTCCTTCGTGCGCGGATTGCGTCCCGTTCTCTCCTCGCGGGCGCGAACCTCGAAGGTGCCGAAACCAACAATCTGGACTTTTTCCCCGGCGGCGAGCGCCTCTACAACCGAATCGAGAACAGCAGCAACTGCCTTCTCAGCATCCTTTTTGGAAAGTCCGGTCTTTTCCGCAACCGCAGCGGATAGTTCAACTTTGTTCATGTTTCATTCCTCCATTTTTTTATCACCAATGGGACACGCCGGAATCGGCGTGCGCCACGCTTGGGCAATTATCAGGAGCCTCCATGCTCAGTCGGCCGTATTCCGTTTGGCCTCGTCCCACCAACCGTTCATTTCCTCGAGCGATGCATCGGCAAGCGTTCGGCCCGCGCGCTCTGCCAGTTGCTCCATGCGGCTGAACCGGCGGATGAACTTATCGGTCGCAGCGGTCAGCGCCTGCTCCGCATCCACATGCAGAAAACGGGAGACATTCACTGCGGAAAACAGCAGGTCGCCGAGTTCCTCCTCGACAGCGGCTCCCTCTCCGGCGGCAATCGCAGCCGCCAGTTCTGCCCGCTCGCTCTCCAGCGCCTCCCAGGCACCGTTCAGCTCCGACCAGTCAAAGCCGACCCGCTTTGCCCGGTTCTGCACCTTTCCCGCCCGCATCAAAGCCGGCAGCGCGCGCGGCACATTGCGGAGCAGATCCGCCTGTGTAGTGCCCTCTCCCTTTGTCCGGCGCTTAATGGCGTCCCAGTTTTGCAGTACGGCAGCGGTATCCGCCGCATGGGCGTCGCCAAAGACATGCGGATGACGAACGATGAGCTTCTTCGACACCTCGTCGACGACATCGTCGAACGTGAAACCGCCGGTTTCCTCCTCCATCTGCGCATGGAACACCACCTGCATCAGCACATCGCCAAGCTCCTCGCGAAGCCCCGCCATATCCCGTCGATCAATGGCCTCAAGCGCCTCATGTGTCTCCTCGAGCAGGTTGGAACGAATGCTCTCGTGCGTCTGCTCCCGATCCCAGGGACAGCCGTCCGGAGCACGAAGAATCGCCATGATCTCCCGCAGATCTTCTATGGAATAGCGCTCCTTTGCCGGAAATGCAGCAGCCATCGCGTTCTCCTCCTTATCAAAACGAAATTCAAAACCTTTCTTATTTTACCCCATCCAATTGTATTTTTCAAGTAGTTGCGCAACTTTTTGCCCCTTCGGCAGCATGAAAACATCGCTTTTTGTCAGGGTTTTTAACTTTAAAAGGAAAAAAATGTAAACCAGCACCGCCGCCAGCACCGCCAGCACAACGGAAATCCGCGCACCGGCAAAGAGTCCGAGCAGCCGGTTCATCCCCCAAGCGGCCCCGCCGCAGCACAGCGCGGCGAGCAGCGGCTTGATAACAACCGTCCGCAGCCGCAGACGGATCCGCACCACCCGACAGAGCATGACGACGCTCAGAACCACCATGACCACATAACAGACCAGCGTACTGATTGCCGAACCCATGATGTTGATCTCCGGACGGCTGACCAGCAGGATGTTCAGCACAAATTTGAGAATGCCGCCGACAATCATGATTTTGACAGGCAGGTCTGCCCGTCCGACCGCCTGCAGCATCGCGTTGATCGGCGCGATCAGACAGATGAAAATCACTGCGAACCCCAGAACATTCAGCAGCGGCCCCACAACCGTGGAAACCGCGGTACTGCCATAGATCAGATACATCAGCGGCTCGCCGAGAACCGCCATCCCTATTCCAGCGGGCAGCGCGATCAAAAGCGTAATCCGGATCACGGATTCCACCGTCCCGCGGAGCTGGCGGTGATCCTTCATTGCCCAGGCGGTCGTGATGACCGGCAGCGCGCTGATGCCGAAAGTCAGGGTCAGGTTCGGCACCAGATTGACATAGGTCATGGCAGTACCGCGATTGCCGTAGAGCCAGGTGGCGATCTCATCTACCGCCACATCACTCGCGCTGAGCTGAGAGGCATACAGCCCCTGTACCAGTTCTCCGTCGCTCTCCATAATATTGCGCAGACAGCGCTGCAAAGAGGTGACGTCCACAAGGTTCGTAATCTGGGTGGCAACCGATCCGAGCGCCACAGGAATCGCAATCGCGAGCAGCATCTTCAAGGCGGAGCGGCTGCTGACCGGTGCCGGGGACGCCGCCAGTTCGGCCCGGGTGATACCGGTACCGTGGCGGCGGTGATGTGCCATCATATACAGAAGGGCAAACACCGTGCCAAGCGTCACGCCGACCATCGCGGCAGCCGCCACAAAGGGATCCCCCCAGCCAAGACGCTTGACGAGATAGGCAAGGCCGAGGCCCAGCAGCAGCTTGCCGAGCGCCTCAATCACCTGGGATACGGCGGTCGGCGTCATATTACGCAGCCCCTCATACAGAC
>USLV01000137.1 GCA_900555705.1 uncultured Oscillospiraceae bacterium
ATCCATGACCGAACCGCCGCCGATGCCAAGCAGGAAATCCGCCCGACAGGCCTCCGCCGCCATGGCGGCCCGACAGCACTCTTCGGTTCGGGGATTCTGCCCGATATGGGGGAAAACCGTGGCGTCGATCCCCTGGCTCTCCAGCGCGCGCAGTGCATCCGTGAGCGCCCCCGAGCGCTCGGCGCCGCTGCCGCCGGTCAGGATCAGACAACGGCGTCCCAGTTCTCGGAGAAGCGGCGCCTGCTCGAGCAGGCAGCCCTCGCCGCTCACCAGCCGCACCGGCATATGAAAGGTGAAATCCATCTTGCAGTGCCTCCCTGCTGTCCATTTGCTACCAGTATACCAATACCATCTGCAAAAAGCAACCATCTGTCGTCTGCGCATACTCTCCGCCAAAGTCTCATACACATAGCGGTGAGGAAGGAGGCGGAAAGCTTGGTCATACGCATTCGCAGACACTGGCTGGCGCTGGCAGCAGCAATCGTTCTGCTGCTGTCCGCGGGGGGCGGTGTATGGTTAGCGCGTCCGACGGCAGCGAACAGTAAAGAGGGATTCATCAAATGGGTGGACTTTTGTGCGCCCTATGAAGCGCTGGAACGGGCACTCTCGCTGGATATCGCCTCTCATGAAAAGGGAACACCCGTCTCCTGGATCGATCTCCTCGCCTACATCACCGCGAAAAACGGCAACGATTTCAGCAGTTTCCAAATCCGTCAGCTGGACGAGGCGGCGGAAAAGCTGCAATCCGGCACCTCTCTCGAGGAGCTGACCGGACGTCTGCAATATTTTTCCTATTATCAGGAGACCTATACCGCCGCGCTCGGCGGACTGGTCGGCGACTATGAGGTGGAGGTTGCGGACGAGACGGCGGAGGGTGGAAAGCGCTTTGAAAAGCGCTATGGTCTCAAAGCCTTTTCTCCCATCGCCAAAAACTTTCCCTACTACGATTTCGACGATTTTGGCACCTCCCGCAGCTATGGCTTCAAGCGGCGGCATCTCGGACACGACCTGATGGGCCAGGTGGGCACGCCGATCGTGGCAGTGGAAACCGGCGTCGTCGAGGCAATGGGCTGGAACCAATACGGCGGCTGGCGAATCGGGATCCGCAGTCTCGACGGCAAACGGTATTACTACTATGCCCATTTGCGCAAAAATTTCCCCTATCGTCTCGAACTGAAGCAGGGCGATGTCGTGCAGGCAGGCGATGTCATCGGCTATATGGGGCGCACCGGCTACAGTGTGCAGGAAAATGTCAACAATATCGACGATTCGCATCTGCATTTCGGCCTGCAACTGATTTTTGATGAATCTCAAAAAGAGAGCAATAATGAAATCTGGATCGATGTCTATCCCATCATCCGTTTGCTCAGCCGCCATCGCAGTGAGACGATCAAAAATCTGGAGACGAAGGACTACAGCCGGGTCTATGACTTTCGGGACCTCTCTCCCGTCGGTGACGAGAGCTACCGGCCGGAGAGCATGGCCCCTTCCGATCCTTTGGACAACAGCGCCTCCTCCGAATAGTGCTTCGACACCCGGGCTGTCCCCCACCACTGGGAACGGCCCGGGTATCGTTTTTGGCTCTTCTCGCGGCTTGACCTCGCCCCATTTTTGGGATATAATTAGAAAAATGGCATGTTTTGCTCTCGAAGGAGTAAAAAACGATAGACAGGAAAGAGGAATCTCGTTTATGAAACTGGTCGGAAAGCGCGGCCTCAGCGGCCTGATTGAGATCATTTTGATTTTCCTGATGCTGCTCGCCGTTGTGTTGATGGTCACACTGCCCTGGTCAATTGAGCTGATCACGGATCGCCAGCCGGGACAGCCGGGGTATTTATATGAAAAATACATGATCGTTCTGGGAATCTCCGGCATTCTGGCAGAGCTTGTCCTCTGGCAGGCTCGAGGTGTCATGCGCAACGTCAATAAGGGCTGTCCCTTCTGCTTCGATACGGTTCGAAGGCTCCGTATCATCGGTATCGAATGCCTGACCGTCGGCATCGCCTATGCAGTCGCGACCTTTTTCGTCACAAAGATTTTTATGGTGGTGGTGCTCGTCACCTTTACTGTGGTAGGGATGATCCTGCTGGTTTTTTCCGCCCTGTTCCGGCAGGCGGTGGAATATAAGGAAGAGAACGACATGACGATCTGAGGGACGGATCCGGAGGAAATCGACTACAGAGGAAGGGCTGATGCGGCATGGCAATCGTGGTGAACCTCGACGTCATGATGGCGAAACGGAAGGTCGGGCTGACTGAGCTGTCCGACCGGGTGGGCATTTCGCTCGCCAATCTTTCGATTCTGAAAAACAACCGGGCGCGTGCGATCCGCTTCTCTACGCTGGATGCCATCTGCAAAGCACTGGATTGTCAGCCGGGCGATATTCTCGCCTATGAGAACGACGGAGAAAAAGACGGATGAAGCTTGGGACACTGGAAATAACGGGGAAGGCCGCGCTGGCGCCGATGGCAGGCGTCGGTGATCGGGCGTTCCGTCTGGTCTGCCGGGATTTTGGTGCCGCCTTTGTGGTCGGCGAAATGGTGAGCTGCAAGGGACTGTGCTTTGATGATCCAAAAAGCCGGGAACTGCTCGTGCTGGATGAGGCGGAGCACCCGGCAGCTGTTCAGCTCTTCGGCGACGATCCGGATATTATGGCGCGGGCCGCTCAGCAGGCGATGGCCTATCGTCCGGACTGGATTGACATCAATATGGGCTGTCCCGCGCCCAAAATTGCGAAAAACCACTGCGGTAGTGCCCTGATGCGGGAACCGGAACTCTGCCGCCGGATTGTCGCCGCAGTATCGCAGGCAGTGGATGTGCCGGTGACGGCAAAAATCCGCAAGGGTTATTCCGCGGAGGAGGCCAATGCGGTCGAGGTCGCGCTCGCCTGCGAGGCGGGCGGTGCGGTTGCTGTGACGGTGCACGGCCGCACCCGCGAGCAGATGTATGCCCCGCCGGTCGATCTCGACTGTATCCGTCAGGTCAAGCGGGCGCTGCGCATTCCGGTCATCGGCAACGGCGATATCACGAATGCGGATCAGGCAGCCGCGATGCTGGAGGAGACCGGATGCGATATGGTGATGGTTGGACGTGGCGCGCTCGGTGCGCCCTGGATCTTCGCCGAAATTAACGCGTGGCTCACCCATGGTCAACGGTTGCCTTCTCCGCCGATTTCCAAACGAATGGCCACGCTCTATCGTCAAATCGAGCTCGCGGTCTCTCTCAAGGGGGAGCGAGTGGCGTTGCGAGAGGCGCGCAAGCATGCCGCCTATTACATGAAAGGTTGGCGCGGTGCCGCCGCTTTCCGCTGCGAAGCAGGGCGGATTTCCACTCTCGCCGATCTGGCCGAGCTCTGTAAACGTGTGATCGAGGCGGCGGAAGGTCGCCCGGATGAGGAGGGAGATGCTTTTTGAAAAAGCCGTATAAAAACTGGGCCTTTTGGATTTCCGCTTTTGTTTTCGCCGTCGCCGTCATCGTGGTCTATAAGACGGTCGACAATCTCGAGTCCATCTGGGGCTTTTTGCTTCGGCTGGCGAATATTCTCAGCCCCTTTGTCATTGGGTTCGTGCTCGCCTTTTTGCTCTATGCACCCTGTAGCCGGCTCGAACGGCTGCTTCACAAGGTGAAATTCCGATGGGTCGACCGGCATGCGCGGTTGTTCTCGGTACTGCTCGTCTTTTTGGCGTTGCTCGGTCTGTTCGTCCTGCTGATCTCTCTCGCGATCCCTTCGGTTGTACAGGGCGTGACCGGACTGATCAATTCACTTCCGACGTATTTCCAAAACATTAAGGACTGGCTTGCGGAGTACTCCCAGCCGGGCAGCCTGCTCGAGAATTTTGACATCGACGGAAAGATTCAGGAACTCTACAACTACCTGCTCGCCCATCTGACGGTCGAGAACATCGCCGCCTATCTCTCCGGTATCCTCAGTGTCACCTCCTCGCTCGCCAATATTTTCCTCTCATTTATCGCCGCCATCTACATGCTGCTCAGTCGGGAGTCGCTGTTGCGCACTGTCAAAACCCTTTCACTGGTATTTATTCGGGAAAAATGGGTCGAGCGGATCGCCAGCTATTGTAAAAAGGCGTCGTCTATTTTCTACAGCTATCTCTACAGCATGCTGACCGACGCAGTGCTCATCGGTTTCCTGGTTCTGCCCGGGCTGCTGATTGCCGGTATCCCCTATCCCGGCGCATTTGCGATGCTGGTCGGCGTTATGAACCTCATCCCCTATTTCGGCTCAATCGTCAGTGGAATCATTTGTGTGATTATCCTGTTGATCGAGGGGCACATCGGCAGCGCCATTTTCCTCGGCATTTACATCCTCATCATGCAGCAGATCGACGGCAACCTGTTGCAGCCGCGGCTATATGGCCAGTCTCTGGGTCTCAAGCCGTTCTATGTTCTGCTTGCCATCACGGTTGGCGGCGGCTTCGGCGGTTTTACCGGTATGTTCATCGGTGTGCCGATCATGGCCGTAATACAGATGCTGTTGATCGATTACATCCGCTATCGCCGAAAAAAGACGCTGGTCGAAAGCTCTGCGTCCACGGATGAAACCGGCTAATTCTATCTCTTCGATCCAAAACGCCTGTTGTGTGCTGCATACAGCGCATAACCTGTCTCTTATACACATCTCCGAGCCCACGAGACCTCTCTA
>USLV01000138.1 GCA_900555705.1 uncultured Oscillospiraceae bacterium
CCAGCACGACGCCGGGCGTCGTGCCACACACTCCCCCTCCCTCCGTTATCCTTTTTCGACAGTCTCAGTGGGGCGAATCGGATCGATTCGCTCCGCTTTCGTTGTCTTTGTCTGGAGCCTCCGGCTGTGCCGGGGGTTTCTCTTACAAAAAGTCCGCCTGCGCACCCTTTCAGGTATGCAGGCGGACCAATAACTTTTGTAGGAAGCTCAGGCCTTCTTCGCCTTTTTCCCCTTGTGCTCCACCCAGGCAGCCCACAGCGGGGAGCTCAGGCAGACGGAAGAATAGAAGCCGGAGATCAGGCCGAAGAACAGCGGCACAGCAAAGCTGATGATCGAATCGATCCGCAGCACCAGCGCCACGATCGCCACCGTCGCGATCGCGATCAACGTCGAGATCGTTGTGTTACGCGTGCGCACGAAGCTTTGATTCAGGCTACGGTTGACGACCGCCGCAATCGGCGTATCCTTGCCCATCCGCTGCCGGTTTTCGCGAATACGGTCATAGATGACGATCGTATCGTTCAGCGAGTAGCCGAGAATGGTCAGCATCACCGCGACAAAGTTGTCGTTGAGCTGGATGCGGAAAATGACAAAGACAAAATATACGATCAGCAGGTCGTGCAGCAGCGCCAACAGCGCCATCGCACCGGCGGAAATACCGCCGATTTTGCGGAAACGGATGCCGACATAGATCAGCAGGAACAGCGCAGCCAGACCGACCGCCACCAGACATTTGATGAAAAACCGGAGTCCCATCGAAGCCTTCAGCGAGTTGGTGCTGAACTGCTTGAGCTGGTTCTCGGTATAGGCCTCGTCGAGCTTCTGATCCAGTTCGGCCTGCTCGTCCATCGAGATTTCCTGCGGCAGAGAGATGCTCAGCACCTCCGTGTCGTTGACTGTCTCGACAGTCGCGGTCGCCTCGTTGCCGAGCACCTGCTTGGCAACACTGTTCGCCTTTTCGGTATCCATCGTCCCGGTAAAGCTGTAGCGCATCAGCGTACCTCCGGTAAATGAAACATCCATAGAGGTACCAAAAATCACATTGAACAACAGGCCAACCGCTATAATACACAGCGAGATGATCAGAAACAACTTGCGGTGGGCGCAGAAATCAAACTCTTTTTTCATGCCCGGTCACCTCCGTACAGCCACGGCTTGCGGAAAATCTTCAGCCGCGAAATGGATTTGAGCATCAGCCGGGAGGCCCCGACACCCATAATGAAGTTGCAGATCGTACCCGCAAACAGCGTATAGCCGAAGGAATAGATCGTACCGGTTGTCGAAACCGGGAACCAGCGCAGAACCGGGCTAAGCAGCCGTGCAAAGATACTGTCGGACGGGCCGAACACCCCCATCAGGACGATCGCGACGATGATAACCGTGATGTTGCCGTCAAAGATCGCGGAGAAAGAGTTCTTCGCGCCTGCTGCAATCGCACCGTCAATCGTCTTGCCGCTGCGCAGTTCTTCCCGGATTCGCTCAAAGGTAATGACATTGGCGTCAACGCCGATGCCGATGGAGAGGATGATACCGGCGATACCGGGCAGGGTCAACGTAAAGCTGTTGAAGAACCCGAAATAGCCGGAGATCGCGGCAATCGAACCGGCGACCTGGCCAAGCAGAGCGATCGCCGCCACAAAGCCGGGCAGGCGATAGTAAAGCATCATACCAATCGCGATCAGCGCAAAGGCGATGCAGCCTGCCATAACCATGGCATCCAGCGCCTTCTCACCCATCGTCGGGGAGATGGTGCCGCTGCTCTTCGCCTCAATGGCAAACGGCAGGGCGCCCGAATTGATCAGGTTGGCGAGCTCGGTCGCATCCGCGAGGGTTGCAAAACCGCCCGAAATGGTCGCGACGCCGTCTGTGATCTGATCATTGACGGTTGGATCGCTGATCTTCGTATCATCCAGCCAAATCGAGATGGTGCCCTTGTTCGCGGCCTGCGTCCTGGTCGCCTCGGAGAAGAGCTGCTTGCCATCCTCCTTGAGGGTCAACAGGACGGCATAGTAAGGCGAACCGTTTTTATCCTGCAGGATCTCGGCCTCAGCCGACTCCACATGGTCGCCGCTGATGACCAGCTTGCCGGTCGGCTTTCCCTCGTCGTCGGTCGTGGAGCCCATATGGAACGCGAGCTGCGCCGTCTGGCCGATCTCCTTGATCGCCTCCGCGGCATCAAAGCTGGATTCCTCCCTGCTCCAGGGGAAACGGACGATCACCTGGTTATTGGCCGAATCGGTATAGGCCTCATAGTCGGTGATATTTTGCAGAACCAGACGGCGGGAAATGATCTCCTTGATGCTGTCCAGCTGGGCGTCGGTGACATCCAGCTCCTCGTCCACAGGACCGAAGGTTACATCCACACCGCCCTGGATATCGATGCCAAATCGGATATCCGAAGCTCCACGGATCACGGTATCGCGCCTGTCGCCATACTTGGTGTATATGCCGAAAAACGACGTATACGCCAATGCCAGAATCAACAGTGCCACGATGAAGAATACGGGTTTTGCTGTTCGCTTCATCGGCTTGTCCTCCAATGCTGTAATTGGCGCCGAAACGCCCAATAGTTGTTATTATAGTATGAACGGCCGGAATTGTCAATGATTCCAGCCGTCCATTCTAGGAATTTTTCCCATTTACGGGGTTTTTGTCGAAGGGTTTTTCAGCAATCCAACAGTTTTTCAACACAGGCCAGCTCTGCGCAGACGCAGAACAGCTCCATCGCTGTCTGCAGCTCCGAGAGCGGCGGGTAGGTCGGCGCGATGCGGATATTGGAGTCTGCCGGGTCCTTGCCGTAGGGATAGCTTGCGCCCGCGCCGGTCATCACCACACCGGCCTCCTTCAGCAGGCCGACCGTCCGCTTCGCGCAGCCCTCCATCACATCGACACTGACGAAATAGCCGCCGCGCGGGCTGTGCCAGTCGGCGACGCCGCGTCCGGCGAGACGCGCCTCGAGCGTCTCCAGCACCACGCCGAATTTCGGGCGAAGAATCTCCGCATGACGCTTCATATGCGCCTGCACACCGGCCAGATCGCGGAAATAACGGATGTGGCGCAGCATGTTCAGCTTGTCGTAGCCGATCGTCTGTACGGTCATGCGGCGCTTGACATCCGCAAGATTCGCCGGGCTCGCAGCCAGCGCCGAGATACCCGAACCGGGAAAGCTGACCTTCGAAGTGGAGGTAAACATCACCACGAAATCTTCGTGTCCGCGCGCCTCCGCCTCCCGGTAGAGGTTCAACAGCGTATCCGGCGTATCGGTCAGGTGATGCACACAATAGGCGTTGTCCCAGATGACACGGAAGTCGGCGGCCGCGGGCTCGAGCGCCGCGATCCGGCGAACCGTCTCATCGGAATAGGTCACCCCGCCGGGATTCGAATACATCGGCACGCACCACATGCCCTTCACCAGCGGATCCTTCACGAGCTCCTCAACAAGCGCCATATCCGGGCCGTCCGCACTCATCGGCACATTGATCATCTCGATGCCGAAATATTCCGTGATGGCGAAATGGCGGTCATAGCCCGGAACCGGGCAGAGAAACTTCACCGCACCCTGACGGCACCACGGCTCACTGCCGCAGACACCGCGCGCAAACGCGGTCGCTATGTAATCAAACATCAGATTGAGGCTCGAGTTGCCGCCGACGATGACATTCTCCGGCGAAACCCCGAGAATATCCGCAAAAAGCGCCTTCGCCTCCGGCACACCGTCCAGCAGTCCGTAGTTACGGGCATCCATCCCGTTCGACAGCATGCAATCCTCCGGCTTGTCGATGCAGCCGAGCAGCTCCATCGTCAGATCCAGCTGCTCCGGTCCCGGCTTGCCGCGGGACATATCCAGCTTGAGGTGACGGGCACAATACTCGTCATATACCTTCCGAAGCTCCGCGCGGCGCGCCTCCAGCTCCGCTTTGCTCAGCGTGTTCAGTGCTGCCATTTCCTATACTCCTCTCAGCTTATCGCCGCTTCTGCTCTTTTGGTCGGAAACCGGCGAATTGACATCTCTGCCTATTGTAGTATATGCAGCCGCCTTTTGCAAGTCTATTTTTTCTTTCCTGCAAATTTCGTCGGAATGACGGGATGCGTCCGGCAGATGCACACCCGTTTTGGATGAACCGACCCCTCCCGGGTGCAGAAAGCTGCAAAAATCGGACGACACAAAAGCGTCGTCCGATTTCTCAGTACAACCTTTATTCCCCGAGCTCCTCGCGGTGCAGTGCGCGGAACTGCTGAAAGACCGCCTCAAGCAGTGCATCGTCCCCGACGCCCTCATAGCGCTCCTCGCCGCCCTGTGCGGCGGGCAGAATGCGCAGGATGACCGCGCCGTCTCCCTCCTCCGGGAAGAGCACGGCATAATCGTCCCCCGCATATTCCACCACATCCAGCACCTCAAACCGCGTTTCTCCGCCGTCCTCGTCCCGGAGTGTCAGCCACTCCGGCTCATAGGCCGCCATCAGAAGTCCGCCGTCCCGGTCGTGCGCGGGAAGGGCAACACGTCCCGGATATTGCCGACGCCGGTGACATACATCACCAGCCGCTCAAAGCCGAGGCCGAATCCGGCGTGGCGGGTGCCGCCGAAACGCCGCAGATCGAGATACCACCAGTAGTCCTCCTCCGCGAGTCCCATCTCCTGCATCCGTGCTGTCAGCA
>USLV01000139.1 GCA_900555705.1 uncultured Oscillospiraceae bacterium
GCAGCGTCAGATGTGTATAAGAGACAGTGCTGAGCCTTACCGTTGTTCCAGAAGCGAACCGACTTGTACCCGCGAAGCGCACGAAACGATGCCGTAGCATTTCCCGGAGTGTCTTGTCCCCACGAAGACATCCCGCTCCAGTTTTTGATATATCCGTTGTTCTTGTCCAACATCCTGTCCCATTCGTTGCTTTGGGGCGTGCCGCATTCTAAATCATCCGAGCCTGCTGTAACATCACTTCCCACGGACGGTGCGCGCAGAGTATATTCCACACCGCCGGCGGCGTAGCCTTTGCCGAAAATCAGGCTCGCATCGTTTAAGGCATTCCAATTTACCGTATGCGTTACGGCAAAGTCTGCCACAAACAGGCTGTGGGGATATTTGTACCTCTCTGCATACGCATCGGTGGTTGCCATCTTCGACGTGAGCGTGTATGCATCCACTATTCCAGTGTAGGTAAAGGGAACATAGTGCAGCGATGCATCTGGCAGGCTGCCGTTCGCCGTGCCGGGAATGCCCATTGCCGACAGATCGAAATAGTATCTGCCGCCGGGAACGAGGTCAAACTGCTCGTTGGCGGCTTCCTTGCTGGCATTGGATTCCGAAGCCGCATGGGAGCTGCCAGAGCTTGCAGAGCTGCTGGAGCTGCCGGAGCTCCGGGAGACGATGGCTGTACTCGAAGCGACGACAGGGCCGGAGCAGCCGCTCGGGGACAGGGCGGCGGAGGCTGTCCGGCTGCTTCGGGAGAGGGCGGAAGCGCGCGGCGTGTCACTGAGGCTTCGGAAAAAGGAAAAATAAAACAGCGGCCCGCACGGTCAAAGGGGCCGTGCGGGCCGCTGTATGGACAAGGGTCTCAATGCCGCTCCCGTGCCCAGAGCACCCGGACCAGCGGCGGCAGTTCCCGGATGGTCCGCAGGACAAAATCGGCTCCTGCGGCGCGGAAGGCCTCTTCCACCCGTCGGCAGGCCACCTCCTGCTCCGACAGCGGCAGTGTCTCGAACGCCTCCCGGCTCATCGCCAGCTCCGAGCTCCCCTCCACAATTCCGACCGACCAGACCCCGGCGTTGACCCCTTCCCGGATATCTGCGACGGTGTCGCCGACCTTGACCGCGTTTTGGACGGCGGAGACCCCGAGCGCCCGCAGATTATAGGGAAAGGGACGGCCTTTGCCGTCCCCCCGTCGGGGCTGATCCAGAAGTCGGGGGCATAGCCCTGGCGAGCGACTTCGGGCACGACGATCCCCATCATGGCGTTGGTATAGCTGGTGGTGGAGCCGATGGTCAGCCCCATCTCCCGGAGGAGGCGCACCGTCTCCACAACGAAGGGCTTGGGGTGGTGAAACCCTGCAAAATGGACAGGAGCCCGGATTCAAACTGCGCGTAGATCGCCTCGGCCTCCTCCTCGGCAGCGGGGCGGCCGTAGAGCTGTTCCCAGAGCATGGCGATTCGCTCCATCCGCAGCATGGCGTGGATGTGATCCCGCTTGAGCAGGCCCATCGGCTGCCGGATCTCCGCCGCTGTGACCGGGATCCGGTAGTCGGCGAAGGCCTGCCTGCACGCCTGCATTGGTGCAAAGCAGCCGTAATCCACCGTCGTACCCGCCCAGTCAAAAATGATCGTCTGGATCATATTGTCCTCTCCTTATGCGGTTTTGCCTGTTCGCAACAGACTCATGATATCATCGGCGGCAATATCGCACTATCAAGGACGGTTCAAATGTTTGTAAAATACAGATAAAATCCGGACGGAAAAACGACAGCCCGCACGGTCAAATGGCCATGCGGGCTGCTGCTCTGTGATTTGTAGGGGTATTTCCGTGTCAGATGCAGCGGACACGGATCACGCCGTCGATCGCCCGGATCTTGTCCAGCGCCGCCTCGGAGGGGGCACCCGCCACATCCAGGATCGAATAGGCATATGCCTTCTTCGACCGGTTGGTCATGGACTCGATGTTGAGCCCCTCGGCGGAGACAAGGCCGCTGATCTGGGTCAGCGTGTTCGGCACATTGCGGTGCAGCACACAGACGCGGTGATCCGTGCTGCGCGGCGCCTCGAGGTTCGGGAAGTTGACCGAATTGCGGATGTTGCCGTCCTCGAGATAGGCGCGGAGCTCATCGGCAGCCATGACCGCGCAGTTGTCCTCACTCTCCGGCGTCGACGCGCCGAGATGCGGGATCGCGATGACGTTTTCGACGCCGAGCACCTCGTCGGTCGGGAAGTCGACGACATAGGCGGCGACCTTGCCGGCGGCGAGCGCCTCCTTCATATCCGGCACATTCACGAGGTCGGCGCGGGAGAAGTTCAGAATCCGGACAGCGTCCTTCATCTGGGCAAAGGCAGCGGCGTTGAACATACCGCGGGTCTCGTCGGTCAGCGGCACATGCACGGTAATATAATCGCTGGCCGCATAGATTTTTTCGAGGCTGTCCACATGGTGAACGGAGGTGTCGAGCAGCAGCGCGGTGTCGACCGACAGGAAGGGATCGTAGCCATAGACCTCCATGCCGAGCGCGGCGGCGGCGTTTGCGACCAGCACACCGATCGCGCCAAGGCCGATGACGCCGAGCGCCTTGCCGCGGAGCTCCGGGCCAACGAAGGTGGATTTGCCCTTTTCGACCAGCTTCGCCACATCGCCCTGGCCCTTCAGGGTCTGGGCCCATTCGATACCGGCGACCACCTTCCGGGAGGAGAGCAGCAGGCCGGTCAGTACCAGCTCCTTGACCGCGTTGGCATTGGCGCCGGGGGTGTTGAACACCACGATACCGGCTTCGCTGCACTTGTCGATCGGGATGTTGTTGACACCGGCGCCCGCGCGGGCGATAGCCTCGAGCTCCGCCGGAAGCTCGAGCTCATGCATCGCGGCGGAGCGAACCATGACACCGCTCGCACCCGCGAGCTCTTCGGAGAAGGTGTAGGCAGACGCGTCAAAGCGGCTGATGCCGCAGGCCGCGATCTTATTCAGGGTGCAGATTTTCATATTGATGTAACCCTCTTTCCAAAAATCAGGCGTTTTCCTGTTCGAACGCCTTCATGAAGGCGACCAGCTTCTCGACGCCCTCAACCGGCATGGCGTTGTAGATGGAGGCGCGCATACCGCCGACCGAACGATGGCCCTTCAGGTTGACAAAGCCTGCGGCCTTGGAGGCGGCGACAAACTTCGCGTCGAGCTCGTCGTTGCCGGTCACGAACGGCACATTCATCAGCGAACGATCCTCCGGAACAACGGTACCGCGGAACAGCTTGCTGCTGTCGAGGAAATCATAGAGCATACCGGCCTTCTTCTCGTTGATCGCCTTCATATTCTCGAGGCCGCCGATCTCGTTTTTCAGCCATTCCAGCACGAGCTTCGCCACATAGATGGTGTAGCAGGGCGGGGTGTTGTACATCGAGCCGTTGTCGGCGTGGATCTGATAGTTGAACATGGTCGGGGTGATGTCGCGGGCATGGCCGATCAGATCCTCGCGGACGATGACGACGGTCAGGCCGGCAGGGGCCATGTTCTTCTGGGCACCCGCATACAGCAGGCCGAACTTCGAGACGTCGATCGGCTGGGAGAGGATGCAGGAGGAGATGTCGGCGACGAGCGGCACATCCCCGGTCTCCGGCAGCTCATGATAGACGGTGCCGTAGATGGTGTTGTTCATGCAGATGTAGAAATAGTCCGCATCCTTTGTGAAGGTGGCGGGGTCGAGCTTCGGGATGTAGGAGAAGGTCTTGTCCTTCGAGCTCGCGATGAGGTTTGCCTGGCCGTAGCGCGCGGCCTCCTGATACGCCTTGTTGGCCCACTGACCGGTGACGACAAAGTCCGCCTTGCCGCTGCCGTTCATCAGGTTGAGCGGGATGGCGGAGAACTGGGACGAGGCACCGCCCTGCAAAAACAGCACTTTGTAGTTGTCCGGGATCGCCATGACCTCGCGCAGCAGCGCCTCACAGCCGTTGATGATCGCCTCGTATTCCTTCGAACGGTGGGACATCTCCATGACAGACTGTCCGCTGCCGCCGTAATCCAGCATCTCGTCTGCGGCGCGCTTCAGGACACTCTCGGGAAGCACGGAGGGACCTGCGGAAAAATTGTACACTCTTGCCATTGGTTTCGACCTCCAGTAATTCAAATTGAAACTTGACATATCAAATGGTATGCTTGCAAAACATTGTACTATACTTTCGTCGGAAGTGCAATCGTTCCCGCAAAAAAAGTCGTTAAAAATTTGACCGTCGGTTCTTTCGCGGAAAATGGGCGGCGGTTTGGGTCAGCGCAGGCGCTTTTCCCGACAGATGTTAGCTTTTTGGTTTGTCATGCAGCATATCTATCCTATCATATTCCACATTTTGCCGTAAGTCGTCGGGGGCGGACGGTTTTGACTTGCGTCCGTTGGCCGGATATGGTATGATGAAGAACCGGAAGAGAGCGGGAAAAGCGGCGGAGCGGGCATATTCCGTCCCGTCGCCCGATACAGTTATAAAACGGGATGCAGTCCCGGAATCCTATTGCGAAAGGTGTGATCGGCTTTGGACAATCGTCCGATCGGGGTATTCGACTCCGGCGTCGGCGGCCTGACGGTCGTGCGGGAACTGCGTCGGCGGCTGCCCGCAGAGGACAATCTCTATTTCGGCGACACCTGCC
>USLV01000140.1 GCA_900555705.1 uncultured Oscillospiraceae bacterium
GATGGTCGCTGAACCACAGGAGTATCAGTATAATGCAGATGCATTTGAGGCTAGAGGTGCGGATGAGGTGAAGCAGGAAGCGTCACATAAGGAAGTATCAAAGGTAAGAGAAGATAAAGCCAGATAGATATGAGGACGTGGGAGAGATTCTGCGTCCCAACGTCCGTGTGGGCTTGCTTTTATTCGGATATTCGTATATAATGTATCGTGTTGAGTATTATCCATGCGGAGGTGCGGTATGAACGGGATCAAGGGCTATATCTCCATTCGGGAGGCGTCCTACCGTTGGGGCGTGTCAGAGCGGCGGGTCAACCAATACTGCGCCGAAGGGCGGATCCCCGGCGCGTCCCGGTTCGGGCGTTCATGGGCGATCCCGGAAAATGCGGAGAAACCGTCCGACCCGCGCTTTCAAGGACAGCACCGCGATTCCGGCAGGACAAGCACCTGACGGATACCCCTCTGCATGGGAAGCATCCGCAAAAAGGAGGTGAACGCTATGGCCTGCGACGAGAGCTTGTACCGCCAATATCTGAACGGCGACGACGAAGGGCTCAATGCCCTGATGAAAAAATACGGCGACCCCCTGACCCTGTATATCGACGGCTATCTGCACGACGTTCACGAGGCGGAGGAGCTGATGCTGGACGTTTTCGCCTATCTGTTCACCAAAAAGCCGAAGATACGGGACGGCGGCTTCAAGGCGTATCTCTATAAGGCGGCGCGGCACATGGCGCTGCGCCATAAGAGCAAACGGAAGCCCCTGTTCAGCCTCGATACGCTGACCGGCGAGCCGGACGGACGGCTGCTGGCGGAGGAGGTCATCCGGACGGAGGAGCGAAACCGCGTCCTGCATTTCTGTATGGGCGAAATGAACCCGGACTATCGGGAAGTCTTGTATCTTACCTATTTTGAAGGCATGAGCTACGCGCAGGCGGCGGAGGTCACGGGGAAAACGGTAAAACAGATCACCAATATGGTGTATCGTGGAAAAGAGAGCCTGCGAAGGCTGCTGGAACGGGAGGGAATCACAAATGCGGAGTCATGAGGAACGTGTTGCGGAGGCAAAGCGGCGCATCGCCAAAATTGAGCGGGAGAAACGGCTGCGGCGCAATACGATCACCATGGCTTCCGCCGTGGCGGCGTGCCTTGCGCTGCTTGTATGCGCGTCCCTCGCCATGCCCGGCATTGCCGCGCGGATACAGATCGGCGACTACTCCGGCTTTGAAACGGCGGCCAGCATCTTTCACGGCGGCGCTGCCTTGGGATACATCGTCATCGGGCTGCTGGCGTTTTTACTCGGCGTGTGCGTGACCGTTCTGTGCTTCCGGCTGCGTCAGATGAACCGTGAGGACGGGCAGGACAAGGAAAGCGAGGATGCGCATGGAGCTGATTGAGAACCTGCTGCAACTGCTGGTCACGTTTGTCGGCGCGGTGCTTTCGGGTATCGCCTACCGCAAAAGCCGCAGGCAGGCGTATTTCCTGCTGCTGTGCTTCTACGGCTGCTTTGCCCTCGGTGCGCTCTACTGGACGCTGTATCTGCTGCTGTTCGATACCACGCCGCGGGTCTTTTATGTGTCGGAGTTCGGCTGGGTGGCCAGCGTAATTTTCCTGCGCATTTTGCAGGCCACGCTGACCGGAACAAATGAGCGCAGTTTCCACTGCCGCAGGGCATGGCTCGCGCCTGCGTTCGGCGTGCCGCTACTGGCGTTCTACTGCACCTTCGGGGACATCCTCTCCAACCTGATCTGGTGCGGCATGATGATTTGGCTCTCCTTCTGCGCCATCCGTGGACTGGTCTACGCCAATGGGCAGACAGGCACGGCGCGGAATATGCGGTACTACCACATCGGCGTGCTGTGCTTTGCGTTCGCGGAGTATCTGCTCTGGACGGTGGGCTGTTTCTGGCCGGATACCTCACCGGCCAGCCCCACCTTCTGGTGCGATATGCTGCTGACGCTTGCGATTCTGGGGCTGCTGCCCGCCACGAGAAAGGCGGTGGAAGCATGACCTACATCGAAAACATCTTCCTCTGCATGGTATCTCCCCTGCTGGTGGCCGCTCTGTGCATGGGCAGGCGGCAGCTCCGCTTCTTCCTGTTCTGCATTGCCGGGATGGGGGTGTGCCTGCTTTCGGCCTATATCAACACCTTCCTCGCGGCGGTGTGTCAGGCGGACGCCCTTGCCGCCACGGCGGAGATCGCGCCGGTGGTGGAGGAAATGATGAAGCTGCTGCCGCTGGTGTTCTATCTTCTGGTGTTTGAGCCGGAGAGCGAGAGAATTAAGCCCGCCGCCATCACGCTCGCCCTGAGCTTCGCCACCTTTGAAAACGTGTGCTATCTCATCCAGAACGGCGCGGACCGCTTCTCCTTCATCTTCTTCCGGGGCTTCGGCACGGGAGCCATGCACGTCCTCTGCGGTCTGATCGTGGGCGGCGGGCTTGCATACACATGGCGGCGGACGTGGCTGAAGATCGCGGGCACCTGCGGGCTGCTGGGCGCGGCCATCACCCTCCACGCCATCTACAATCTGCTCATCGCCCACGGCGGCGCGGCGCAGTACATCGCCTACGCCCTGCCGGTGCTGCTGGTGGCGGCGGGAAGATGGTCTGTTTTCCGATTATCGCGGAAGTAATAACCGAATATCCACTCCTTGAGAGCTGCTTTTTGGCGGCTCTCAAATTTTATTGAAAAATTTTGCGTTTTGGGTGAGAGTTTTTTCGATTTTTTGTACCTATATAAGTGAAAGGGTTTTTATCACAGTTCCAGACAAACCGGAAAGGGGGTTCAAACGAAATGTACGATACCGCAAGACGGGTCGCACTCGTCAAGCAGCGGGTGCGGGAAAACACCCGCCGAAGGCAGCGGCGCGAGGTAATAAGTCTCTTCGCAGCGTGTATGCTGCTGTGCGCGGCGCTGATGCAGACAGCGGGCACGGTCGTCGGGCCGGGGCAACCGGAAGCATGGGGCGTGTTCGGCTCGATGCTGCTGCGGCAGGACGCGGGCGGCTATGTGCTGGTGGCCGTCGTCTCCTTTGCCGCGGCGGCGGCGATCACTGCGCTGTGTTTCCGGCTCAAAAACAGGGAAAACCAGAAAAAAGGCGGGGCGGACAAACCAGCCCCGCAAGAACAGGAGGAGAAAAGCCAATGAAGAAACGAATACTCAGCATCCTGCTCGTGTGCTGCATGGTGCTGACACTGCTGCCGACAGCGGCCTTTGCTGCGGGTGAGCTACCGGATGTCAAACTTTCCGTCCCAACGACGTTTGACAAGATAGTGGACCTTACGGGGCAGAACAAAGAATTGAAAATCAAGGACAGCAAGACCTATCTGATCAAGGGCTCCACAGATCCGAACTGGTATTTTCAGTACCGGATCAAAATTGATGGCAAGAACAATACACCGCACATCTTTCTGGACGGTGTCCGCCTTCAGGCACCCGAGGACGGCCCTGCCATCGAGCTTTACGGCGGTGCCTCTGCCTGTCTGTACTTTATCGGCAACGACAGCGAGCTGATCGGCGCGGAGAACTTCGCCGCACTGCAGAAAAACAAAACCGAGGGTTATCTCCGGGTTCTGGTGCAGACGGGGACAAAGCTCACGTGTGAAGGCGGCAGGTATGGCGCTGGCATCGGAGGCTCAAAGGTCGGAATCAAGAAGTTCTCGCAGGGACACGGCATGAACCTTCATTTCGGCTCTCTGGCGACGGATATCTATGGCGGTGAGATTCTTGCGACCAGCGGCGTATACGGTGCGGGTATCGGCGGCGGTCAGGGCGGCGTCGGCGAGCAGATTTATGTGTATTCCGGCAAGCTGACGGTGCGGTCCGTTTCGGAAGGCGCAGGGATCGGTGGCGGTCAGGGCGGCCCCGGACGCTTTATTTATATCAAGGGCGGCACGGTGAATGCCGGCAGCGAGTCAGGCGGAGCAGGAATAGGCAGCGGCGATCAAGACGGACAGAACAAGTCGGAAGATGCGCATCATATCGAGATTTCCGGTGGAACGGTCGAAGCTTGGAGTAACTATGCCGGCGCAGGAATCGGTGGCGGAAGAGGCGGTTCGGGCTATGACATTTCCATCACTGGCGGCGTGGTGAGGGCGCAGGGCTACTTGGGCGCGGGCATCGGCGGCGGCATGAACGGCAACAGCGGGAACATTCTGATCAAGGACACAACGCTGACTGCGCTGGCCTTTCCGCTTTATCAGGACTACGGTTATACAGAGCTGTCTGCATCCGCGGTCGGAAGAGGCTCGAACCGGGCGTACTACATGGCAGTGATGCAAGATCAGGAATTTGCAATGATTATAGAAGAGAACATCAAAATCGGAGCCTCGGACGGGAAGTCCGTGTGGCTGAGCGCGACAGGGTGGCAGTGGCGCCACAACCAGGAACCGTATAAGAAGTACTGGGGCACCACAACGGAGCTTCTTATCCCCAACGAAAATGGGCGCGTGGACCTGCAGCGGTTGAGCCTGCCATATGCCTACAATTACGGCAGAGTGATCAGCAAGCTGGAGCTGCGCTGCGAGGAAAGCCCATGCAGCCATGAACTGGGTTGGACGGACCGGGACGGCTGCCACATCTGGGCCTGTGTGAAAT
>USLV01000141.1 GCA_900555705.1 uncultured Oscillospiraceae bacterium
GCGCGAGGGGGGAGCCCTGACGGTTCCCCCTCACACTCCCCCTCCCTCCGTTATCCTTTTTTCGACAGTTTCAGCCCTCTGCGGATTTCCGCAGAGGGCTGCCTTCTTAGAGTTCCAATTCCTCGTAGCTCTCTCGCAGCACTTCGCAGGAACGCGCCATTCTCGACAGTTCTGCGTCGGTCAGCGACAGAGACAGCACCCGCTGTACACCATTGCGGTTGACGGTGCAGGGTGCCCCGGCGAAGACACCACTTTGGCCGTATTCGCCGCGCAGCATGGAAGAAACGGTCAAAACACTGTTTTCGTCCCCAAAAATTGCGCGTGTGATGCGGATGAGAGACATGCCGATGCCGTAGTAGGTAGCTTTTTTGGCGGCGATGATGATCTGTGCCGCACCGCGCACCTCCTCGCTGATGGTCTCGAGTTCCTCCGTATGGAATCTGCCCGCGGAGTGCTCGCAGATTTCGAGCACCGGCTGGGTGGAGATCAGCGCCTGTGACCAGGGGACAAACTCCGTGTCTCCGTGCTCACCCATGACATAGGCGTGGACGTTGCGCGGATCGACGGTGAAATAGCTGCCGAGCAGATAGCGTAGCCGTGCGGTATCAAGAGTGGTGCCGGTGCCGATCACACGGCGGGGATTAAAGCCGGACAACGCACAGGTCACGCGGGTCATGATGTCGACCGGATTGGTGGCGACAAGGAAGATGCCGTTGAAACCGGACTGGGTGACCGGCTCAACAATTGAGCGAAAGACGGCGGTGTTACGCTGGAGCAGATTGAGCCGGGATTCCCCCGGTTTCTGTGCGACGCCGGCACAGATGACCACGATATCAGCGTCGCCGCAGTCGGCATATTCTCCCGCATAAATCTTCATATGGGAACCGGCGAAGGCGAGCCCGTGGTTGAGATCCATGGCCTCGCCCTGTGCTCTTTGTCGGTCAATATCAATCAGAACCAGCTCGTCACAGGCATTTTGATTGAGCAGGGCATAGGCGTAGCTCATGCCCACCATACCGGTTCCGATCAGAACTACTTTGCGGTTGTTGGCGTTCATTGCGCTTCATCCTTTCGAACAGCAGAGAGTGTCGGGCAGTTTAGTATGTGCCCGGTGGAAGAAAGTATGTATTCCTCCAGAATTTGCACACTTCGTCATAATTCATTCATACTTTTATGTTATACTGAGATTTCAATTGAGGTCAGGCTTTCGCCATTCTTCTATTCGACAGCAGTCTGCTGTGCCCTGACCCGATGCTCCCGCATCCCTGGAGGTGCGGAAAATGAAAGGACTGATGTTGATGGCAACGACACCACTGGTATCCTATTCGGAGGTGACACCGGTCATTCGCGAGTTGGCACAGCGCTGCCGGGACACCAGCACAATTGATACCGCGCTGTATACAAAATATCAGGTAAACCGCGGGCTGCGGGACCTCAACGGCAAGGGCGTGCTGACCGGACTGACCGAGATCTCAGAGATCCAGTCGAGCCGGGAGGCGGACGGTGAGTCGATTCCCTGTGAGGGAGAGCTCTATTATCGGGGCATCAATGTTCGCGATATTGTCGGCGGCTTCAGCCGTGACAAGCGTTTCGGCTTTGAGGAGACCGTCTATTTGTTGCTGTTCGGCGACCTGCCCACGCGGGCGCAGCTTTCGCAATTCCAGCAGATCCTGTCGGAATACCGCACGCTGCCGACCAGCTTTGTGCGGGATATCATCATGAAGGCGCCGAGCCAGGATATGATGAACACGCTGGCGCGCAGTGTGCTGACGCTGTATTCCTACGATGAAAATGCGGAGGACACCAGCGTCGAGAACGTGCTGCGTCAGTGCCTGCAGTTGATTGCGCTGTTTCCGTTGCTGTCGGTCTACGGCTATCAGGCCTACAGCCACTATCATGACGGCAACAGCCTCTATATCCACAATCCGCTTCCGGAGCTGTCGACAGCGGAAAACCTCCTGCGCATCCTGCGTCCGGACAGCCGCTATACCGATCTGGAGGCCCGGATCCTCGATCTCGCGCTGGTGCTGCATGCGGAGCATGGCGGCGGCAACAACTCCACCTTCACCACCCATGTGGTCACCTCCTCCGGTACGGACACCTATTCGACGATCGCGGCTGCGATCGGCTCGCTCAAGGGTCCGAAGCACGGCGGTGCCAACATCAAGGTGGTGCGCATGTTTGAGGACATGAAGCAGACGGTGAAGGATTGGACGGACGAGGATGAGGTGAAGGCCTATCTGCGCGCCCTGCTGCATAAGGAGGCCTTCGATAAGGCCGGCCTGATCTACGGCATGGGCCATGCGGTCTATTCGCTGTCCGATCCCCGCGCCGATATGTTCAAGCAGTATGTCAGCCGCCTGTCCGAGGAGAAGGGACGCGGCAAGGAATACGGGCTGTATGCGATGGTGGAGCGGCTTGCGCCGCAGCTGATCGGCGAGGAGCGCAAGATGTATAAGGGCGTCAGCGCCAATATCGATTTCTACAGCGGCTTTGTCTACAGCATGCTGGATCTGCCGCTGGAGCTCTATACGCCCATTTTTGCTATCTCGCGTATCGCGGGCTGGAGTGCCCACCGCATCGAAGAGCTTATCAATGCCGGTAAGATCATCCGGCCGTCCTATAAAAGCATTGCCGTTCGGCGGCCCTATCAGCCGCTGGACGAGCGCGGATAACGCACCTGCTACATATTTCCGTTCATGATAAGCGCCCCCTGTTGTACTCATTTTACAACAGGAGGCGCTTGTTTGTTTTGTTCGTTTCCCGCAGTCAATGGGTTTTTGCTGCTGGGAAGCCAGTCCGAAAGGGAACGATCACATGTATTTTCAGTGATTCGCGCTGTTATCAATAGAATCCAAAGGGATCTGTTGGATGGTATAGTCCGTATCGCTGTGAATCGTAATCAGAGTACCGCCTCTTTGTCTGCTGCTTTTTTCAATTCCCGGCATGGCCAGATAGTCAATACTCATGCCATAAGTCAGGCGAATTCCCTTATATTCGAGAGACATGTGATTGTAATGGTCATGACCACAGAAAACCGCTTTTGTACTTCCGAGTTCTACCATTCGGTCAAACAGAGAACTCGGATAATCCGAGCAGCACACTTTATTGATCATCTTCTCGTCGTTGCTGCCGAAAAAGTAGGTCACTTCATCGCTCCCGCCCATGTACAGATCATAAGCATCACGATATTCCTGCAAGGGGATATGAAAAAAGGCCATGGACGAAACCGTTTTTTCCTCCTGATTGTTCAGCCTTGTTACCTGTGTCTCATACCAGTCGACCTGATCATCATGAATATAATCATAAACATTGATCCCTTCGCCTGTGTAAGCATTGGAATCGATCAGAAACAGAGCCTGATTCAACGAGCCGTCGGGATTATAAAGCTCGATGAGTTGATTGTTTCTCCCCGTAATATTCGGCTGTGTGTAGGGATACAACAGAGTGCCGCTGGTTCGAAACGAAAGGGATTCATATAGATCGCATAAGCTTTCCCTGTCCATCGAGGCGATGGCATCTGTATCGTGATTCCCGAACGTAAACGCCCAGGGAATATTGAGATTTCTCATAAAGGCTGCAAATTGATTAACCGCAGAGCTGTTATTGAAGGACATGGACATAATGCCAAGTGGAAATGTCATATCGCCGGTCACGACAACCAGATCGGGTCTGGTTTCTTTGATCAGCGCATATACGGCATCGAGTGCTTTATAGTCTTTTCTGATCGACGTAATGCTCCCGCCGAAATGAATATCCGTCAGCTGAAGGATCCGGAATTCCTCCTTCTCCATACGAATCTCATATACACCGTCGTTCTCACGATAGGTGATCGGCGCCGTGTTTTGGCTGATACGGGGCACCGTATTGATGTATTCCTGAAGATAGAACGTATCGCGCCGCATATAATGAATACCGCCTATCACAAGCAATGCCGACAGTATGATGGCCGTATTGCGTTTTCTCCAGCGGAAATTCACTGTTGTGACCTGTCTTCGTATGGTGAGATTACCAATCATCACCAAGACCAGATAGCAAACGCTTGCCGGGCTAAAAGTCCGGTATATACATTCGATGCCGCCAATGAGTGCGACGGCAAAATAGGCGGCCCACGCACCGGAGGCCAGGGAAAACTGCCGTATGATATATTTCTTAAAACCGGATTCCTCTGTATCAGATCCGAGATTTACCAATTGAAGTACCGCGGCATATAAAAACAGAAATATCAGCACCAGGTTATCCAGTGTCGGCCGGATCGCGGTCAATATTTCGCCGGTCTTTGCAGAACCGCTGGCAATTGCCAGGTACAGATTCACAGGCAAAGTCCAGAATACGTATATAAATAAATATCCAAGATTGTTGATCCGTTTGCAAAACTTATCCCTGTAATAGCCGGCGTAGGGTTCTTTCAGCCCGGCGGTATGCCCCTCTCTAATCAGCGGAATTGTCTTTTTCAAAGAAACCATAAAAAGGCCGATTATTCCAAACAGCACGGCAAAATTCCAGATCTGTCTCTTATACACATCTCCGAGCCCACGAGACCTCTCTACATCTCGT
>USLV01000142.1 GCA_900555705.1 uncultured Oscillospiraceae bacterium
TTCTAGCTTCGTCGGCAGCGTCAGATGTGTATAAGAGACAGGCCATGATCAGCGACGAGCTGAAATCCGCCGTCATGGAGGACATTGTGCTGCTGTCCACTGTCGGCATCAACGTGGTGCTGGTGCACGGCGGCGGGCCGGAGATCAACACCATGCTGAAGAAAATCGGCAAGGAGTCCCGCTTTGTCGGCGGGCTGCGCTATACCGATGAGGAGACGATGGAGATCGTCGGGATGGTGCTGGCCGGGAAGGTCAACAAAAGCCTTGTGCAGCAGCTCGAATATCACGGCGGCCGCGCCATCGGCCTCTGCGGTCTCGACGGCCACATGCTGAAGGCCACCCGTCACGCGGGCGAGGATCTCGGCTTTGTCGGCGACATCTCCCGCGTCGACGTCACCCTCATCCGCAACAGCTTCTCGGACGGCGTCATTCCCGTTGTCGCGACCATCGCCTCCGGCGAGGGCGACGACCAGTCGATCTACAACATCAACGCAGACAGCGCCGCAGCCTCCATCGCGGCGGCGCTCGGGGCGGAAAAGCTTGTGCTGATGACCGACGTGCGGGGGCTGCTCCGCGACCGGGAGGACGAGAGCTCGCTTCTCTCGGTTGTCCACGTCAGCGAGGTGCCCGGCCTCATGCGCCAGGGTGTGATCGCGGGCGGCATGATCCCGAAGATCGAATGCTGTGTCGAAGCGGTTCGCCGCGGCGTCCGCCGTACCCATATCATCGACGGCCGCATCCCTCACTCCATTCTGATTGAAATGCTGTCAGACGAAGGCATCGGCACCATGTTTCTGTAAACCAACACTACGAAAAGGACGGTCCTATTGATGAATTCACAGCTCAAGATACAGCACGACGGCAGCCTGATGCCGACCTACGGCCGCTTTCCGGTGGCGCTGGTCAGCGGGCAGGGCGCCGTCGCCAGAGACGACGCCGGCAAATCCTATATCGATTTCGGCAGCGGCATCGGCGTCAATGCGCTCGGCTACTGCGACAGCGGCTGGCTCGAGGCCGTCATGACCCAGGCCGCCACCCTTCAGCACATCTCGAACCTCTACTACAGCCCGGTGCAAATCGAGCTGGCGGAGGCACTCTGCCGTGCAACCGGCATGGATAAGGTGTTCCTCTGCAATTCCGGCGCCGAGGCGAACGAATGCGCGATCAAGCTGGCGCGTAAATACAGCTTCGACAAATACGGCGCAGGCCGCAACACCATTGTCGGTATGCAGAACTCCTTCCACGGCCGCACCGTCACCACCCTCTCCGCAACCGGGCAGGACAGCTTCCACCAGAGCTTCTTCCCCTTCACCGAGGGCTTCACCTTCGCCGAAGCGGGCAATCTCGACGATCTGACTGCCCGGCTGGATGATTCCGTCTGTGCTGTGATGCTCGAATGCATTCAGGGAGAGGGCGGCGTTGTGCCGCTCCCCGCAGACTATCTGCGGGCGGTTCGCCGCCTCTGCACCGAGCGGGACATTCTTTTGATCGTCGACGAGGTGCAGACCGGTGCGGCCCGCACCGGCAAATTCCTCGCCTGTGAACACGCGGAGGTGCTCCCCGACATCGTCACGATGGCCAAAGGACTTGGCGGCGGTCTGCCGATCGGCGCCTGTCTCTGTGTCCCGGCGCTGGCGGAGGTGCTCTCCGCCGGTTCCCACGGCTCGACCTTCGGCGGCAATCCCGTTGCCTGCGCGGCCGCGCGGTATATGGTCGGACGGCTGAGTGATCCTGCGTTCCTCGCGGAAGTAACGCGCAAGGGCGCGCTCGTCCGCAGCCGTCTCGAGGCCATGCCACACGTGAAAGAGGTGCGCGGCCTCGGGCTGATGCTCGGCGTCGTGCTCGACAGCGGCACGGCGCGCGAAGTCGCGGAGTCCTGCCTTGAGGGCGGCCTGTTGATCTTGACCGCCAAGACACTGCTCCGACTGCTGCCGCCGCTGAATATCTCCGACGAGGAGCTGACATCCGGCCTCGATATCCTCGAAAATGTCCTGCGCGCCCTCTAAGACCTGCACACCCCGATTTTCTGAGAAAGGCGGAATCCCTCATGAAACATCTGCTCAAGCTGCTCGATCTCTCCACCGAGGAGATCATCGAGATTCTCAACCTCGCCGACCAGCTCAAATATGAGTTGAAGCACGGCATCGAGCACAAGCATCTGGCGGGCAAGACGCTCGGCATGATCTTCCAGAAGGCCTCGACCCGCACGCGTGTCTCCTTCGAGACCGGCATCTACCAGCTCGGCGGCTACGGCCTCTTCCTCTCCTCCCGCGACCTGCAGATCGGCCGCGGCGAGCCGGTCGAGGACACCGCGCGCGTCCTCTCCCGCTATCTCGACGGCATCATGATCCGTACCTTCGATCAGGAGGAGGTCGAGTCCCTGGCCCGTATCGGCAGCATCCCGATCATCAACGGCCTGACGGATTTCTGCCATCCCTGCCAGATTCTGGCCGATCTCATGACCGTCCGGGAGCACAAGGGTATGCTCGAGGGGCTTAACATGTGCTATATCGGCGACGGCAACAACATGGCCAACTCCCTTATCGTCGGTTGCCTCAAGGTCGGTATGCAGGTCTCCATCGCCTGCCCGGACGGCTATCGCCCGGATCCGGCGGTTCTGGAATTTGCGGCAGCCTATGGCGACAAATTCCGCCTGACCGATATCCCCGCCGAGGCGGCCAAAGACGCCGACGTGATCTTCACCGACGTCTGGGCCTCGATGGGCCAGGAGGGTGAGGCAGAGCTGCGCAAAAAGGCATTCGCGGGCTATCAGGTCAATGCGGAGCTGTTGGCGGTCGCCCATCCCGACTGCATGGTGCAGCACTGTCTCCCTGCCCACCGCGGCGAGGAGATTACAGCGGATGTCTTCGAAGCCCATGCGGACGAGATCTTCGACGAGGCGGAGAACCGTCTCCACGCTCAGAAGGCCGTGATGGTCACGCTGATGAAGGACTGAGACAGACCGAAAGAGGGGAACGGACCCGTTCCCCTCTTTTTTCCGTGAATCTGACGAAATTCGTGTAGAGATTTGCAGACGTTTTTTCACTTTAGCATCCTAAAATGCCTTGACTTCTGTTTTTTGCCGTAGTATAATACAACCCATACGGACGCGTCGAAAGGACGCGGAAACAGGAAAAGGATGTGATGGGATGACGGGCGCGGAAGCCATGGTGACCTGTCTGGAACGCGAAGGCGTAACCACCATTTTCGGATATCCCGGGGCGGCTATCTGCCCCTTTTATGATCGGCTGGCCTCCAGCCGAATCCATCATGTGCTGGTGCGGACCGAGCAGAACGCGGCCCATGCCGCGAGCGGCTACGCCCGCATCTCCGGCACCGTCGGTGTCTGCGTCGCGACCTCAGGTCCCGGCGCGACCAACCTGCTGACCGGTATCGCCTCGGCCTATATGGACTCCATTCCGCTGGTCGTCATCACCGGTCAGGTCCGCAGCGACCTGCTCGGGCGCGACGTCTTTCAGGAGGCGGACATCACCGGCGCGGCAGAGCCCTTTACCAAGCACAGCTATATCATCAGCCGCGCGGCGGATATTCCCCGCGTTTTCAAGGAGGCGTTTCACATCGCCTCGACCGGCCGGCCCGGACCGGTTCTGATCGACATCCCGATCGACATGCAGCAAAAGGCCATCACCGGCTTCGACTATTCTCAGCCACCGGACATCATCGGCTATAAGCCGCGGGTGGAGGGCCATTCGCTCCAGATCAAAAAAGCGCTGGAGGCGCTCGGCAACTCCCGGCGGCCGGTGCTCTGTGCGGGTGGCGGCATCTTCTCCGCAAAGGCGCAGCCGGAGCTGCGCGCTTTTGTTGAAAAGTATCAGTTGCCGGTGATCTGCACCATGATGGGCATCGGCGCGCTGCCGACTGCCCATCCGCTGAACCTCGGCATGCTCGGCTCCCACGGCTGCGCTCCCGCCAATAAGGCGATTCGCGACGCGGATCTTGTCATCATGGCAGGCGCCCGCGTCGGCGACCGCGCTGTGGCGGCGCCCGGGCAGGTCGCCACCCGCGCTAAAATTATCCATATCGACGTGGATCCCGCCGAGATCGGTAAAAATATGCCCGCCCACATCCCGATCGTCGGCGATCTGAAGCACGTGCTGGCTGAGCTGGCGGAACGGGCGGACGCTTCCGCACCGGCGGAATGGGTGCAGGCGGTAACCGAACGCAAAAAGCGCTACGCCGCCAAGGCGCTTCCTATCCTCGACGGCTATGTCGAGCCCAAGGGCTTTGTGCGGATGCTCTCCCGTGAGATGGCGGCGGACAGCGTGCTCTGCGCCGATGTCGGCCAGAACCAGATCTGGTCTGCCAACAACGCCGATATCCGCGAGGGACGGTTCCTGACCTCCGGCGGCATGGGCACGATGGGCTATTCCATCCCCTGCGCCGTCGGTGTCAAAAGCGCGGCGCCGACGCGGCAGGTCTGCGCGGTCTGCGGCGACGGTTCCTTCCAGATGAGCATGATGGAGCTCGCAACCATCTGTCAGGAAGGGCTCGGCGTCAAGATCGTCGTCATGTGCACCACCCGGCTCGGCATGGTGC